>WFQY01000091.1 GCA_015486815.1 Phycisphaerae bacterium
GCATCGCACTATCCGCAGTAAATATTACTCGCTTGAGATTATATCGCTCTATAAGCTTCGGGATAATTACCTCAAGGGTTGCTCCCTCATATTCATTGCCCGAAAAGACCTCATAGCCAATCGGTAAACCCTGCGATGTTATCAATAGACCGAGTAACACCTGTACCTGATTAAACTTCATATCCTTGCTATAGCCATAACGCTTTAGATCATCATCGCTAAACGATTCAAAATATAATGTCGTGCAATCATAAAACAATATGCTTATCTCATCGCCCAATAGCTTCTTAGCTGATCTGTATGCCAATTTGTTGGCTTTCGATATTACATCTTCGTCTATCAGATCCATCATTCGATATATGCTGTCTAATGATATGTTTATCCCGAAATCTTTCGCCATATCCAATACACTCGCTCGTTTACTCTTGGGATTAGCTATTCTGGCAAGTACCGTATGACGAAGATTGCGAGAAGCTGTCGGCTTATCGGTGCCCAATAGATGTTTAAAGCCAAGCTCTTTGTATATATACCCGAATGCCTCTTGTACGCCTACGCTTATGCGGTTCTCCTCGACTATGTTCTTTAAATTTACAGCTAACCTGTCCTTCTTCGATGAATTTTCACGTGCATCTATTGCCATCTCTGCCATCTGCTCGGGCTTAAATAAAGAAGGCGCTTTTTCTGTCTCTAATTTTGCCTTTGCATATTCTGCAAGGTTTTTCAGATTAGTGAGTTCTTGTTCGTCCAAAGCTGTGCCTATATGGCGGACGATACGCTGACGAACTTTACCGTCAGGCGTGCGATAGCTTTCTACTATTTGAACTGCCTTTTTCGGGCTATTTTTCGATGTCTTTACTCTAATGAACATATAGACAATTATAGAGGCAAAAGGGATTATGTCAAGAAAAAATAAATAAAAACATTATTATTAGGCACTACAAGAGGGGTTTGAGGAAAAATCCTCATTTTTAAGCTAAAATCAACGATTTTTCGGAAAAATTCCCCAAAAACCGCCGAAGTCGGGAAATCTGGAAACTCAAATTGGACGGAGAAGACAAGGACTTTTTCTTGCAGGGTATTCCGCCATTTCTTAGTAACGACCCTGCGAGACTCTTATACTTAAAAACTCAAAACTAATGCTTATGCCTATAGGTTTGCGCATTATGTATGCTCCTACTACTTATCGTGGGATTATATATCGGCATAAAAGAACGATGCAACTCATTTCGGATATATCAATCGAATATTCTGTCTCTGTCTTGAGTTGCTACGGGTAGCATATCGTACCAGTCCATTATAATAAATTCCGTATGCCCGTCGAAGAAAGCTACGTTACACCCCGGGCCGGGATGAGGCAGCCAAATAATTCCATAGGGTAGAGGATGCAAGCCCGCTTGTCCGTAAGGGCTGCTGCTATTAAAACCATTCTCAGCCATTATAAATGTTCGCGCCGGCTGATTTATCTGAGATTCATTCATCTGTTTTTTAAGCCAAGGCCATTTGTCATAACCTACCAAAGTAGTATTCGGAAACAGCTGACCATTGGTGGCGTAATTAGTTCCATATCCGTTGGTGTTAGCATGCTCCATATTAGACGGACAATAATAAACGGGATAACCACTAAGTGGCTGACGCATTAGTTTTTTGGGAAATCCGATATAAGGCGCAATTGTTTCTTCCCACGTCCAATGGCCATCCCAGCCAGCAGGCATAAATCCATTCCAATCGTTTCGATATCCTACAACCGCATTGCCTATCTGACGCATATTGGAAGCGCAGGTTACTTTCTTTGCTTGTTGGCGTGCACTATTTAACGCTGGCAGGAGCAACGCTACCAAAATAGCAATTATAGCAACCACAACCAAAAGCTCAATTAAAGTGAATGATTTTTTCTCCGTCCATAACACGGCACGCATTTTTATTTCTCCTTCTTAATCTTTAAACAAACAACTTCGCCAGCGGGAATATATACGCTGGCGGTTTTTATCTCTTTCGATTTATCACCGCCAAAGACAAAATCCCACCTGCAACCGCTGAACTCCGCAGGTAGTGCTATACGTCCTTCTTTTTTCGAATGATTTATTAAAATCAGATATCGAAATCGTTGTGATTCGAGTATTCTGCTTTCAAGTCCTGTCCATCTACGGGGCAAAATACTATGAGCATCGATATCTAACAAACCGATAAGTTTCTCCCATCTCCGCCGTGCAAGCTCCGGTTCCTGACTCATCGTAGCAATCGAGATACTTCCGCCTATACTCAAGACCTGCCCCCTGCCATAAGCATTTTTTACAATAGCAACTGACCCATCCCGCCAATATCCCAATATCTGTGCATCCGGAGCAGGTTCGAATGTGACTTTTGTATCCGCTACGATAAATGTTTCGTAATTCGGAATTACGATTTCGTCTCGCTCGATATTCAAACGAATCTTTTCGCTTACGCCTAAAAATTCCTTTGCGCCGAAACCGGGGCGATTCGGTAAAACCCAAGTATTTTCGCCTCTTGAGGCAAAGGGAAACTCTACTATGAGCTTTCCCCCCTGCTCGACAAATTCAGCGAGAGCGGCTACTATCCGCTGGTCAACAAGCTCAAGGCTGGAAACGATAATACAGGAATATTGACTCAGTAAATGCAGGTTATTTGTACTTAGCCAATCACTTCGGCTATCCGTAAGCCAAAGCCCAAGATATGTTCCCTGTATCGCTAATTTGTACGGATAGTCAATTTTGGCTTTCTCGTTTATCAAATCATCCTGCATACATTGGATACGCGAGAGTAAATCGCACTGCCGGTCGTACAAAATAGCAATTTTCGATTTAGGGACGGAAGTTTTTGTAAATTGTTCGCCCTCTCTTGCCAAGACGTT
Source organism: Phycisphaerae bacterium (assembly GCA_015486815.1). GTDB lineage: Bacteria > Planctomycetota > Phycisphaerae > JAAYCJ01 > JAAYCJ01 > S014-18. The sequence goes on from WFQY01000091.1 coordinate 2,870, forward strand.
TGCAAATTCCTCAGCTATTTCGCTTCGTTCGGTAGGCGTTCCGTTTATCTCTCGAAGTCCGTGGCCATTGGATTCGTCGCCGAATCGTTCGCTTCGATACTGCCAAAAAACAATTCCTTTGGCACCGCACGCAAGAGCAGTCCATAGCTGACGTCTCTGGAATGACCTATCTGGCGAGGGATTCCAACCTGCCCAAATAGGATAAATCTCGTGGCACCAGAATTTATTATCCACCGCTCTTAACCAATCACAAATCATACTGCCCTGAGAAGCATCTTTCATCGTCTCGGGATAAATATTGATTGGTAACGAACAGCCATAAAAGTCAACCGTCTTGGCAGTCAGATAATCATCGGAGCTATCGCAGGCAATATCCTGAACAATCATCGAACAACCAACATGCGACATTATGGGGTGAATTTTATCGATACTGCGAATAGTTTGAGCTACCATTTTAACTCGCTGAGCAACAGCTTCGAATGCCCACTGCCGCCAAAGAAACATCTCCGCATAATCACGCCAAAAAGTCGGAGGCATAACAGTCGAAAAATCTGTCCACGCCTTTCCGAATTTCTCATTGAGAACTTCAATCGTACCGAAACGTTTTTTAAGATATTGACGATAGGATTCTATGGAATATTCACACTGACATTCGCCAAGCGGTCTGCTACGAGGTTCGTTCCATGCATTCCATAGAAGTAGATTTTTATGCTCGTAATATCTGCTGACCATAGCTCCGACAAAATTAACAGCTGCGTTTTGCACTTCGGGGTTATCAAAGCAAGGAAGCCAACCGCCGACATAAAAAGCACCCATCGCCACTGGCATTAGCTTTTGACCGCCGAAAGTACGCCTGTATCCGTCAAGCTCGGTATATACCCAATCAGGCGCACATTCGAGCATAGGTTTGATTATCACCTTCAAACTATTTTGGTTAGCTAATTCCATAAGTCTGTCAATATCGTCCCATACGAATTTTCCCCTGATTCTTTCGTGAGTCCTCCACTGCGGACGCAGCTGAATCATTCTGAATCCGCTTCGTGCTATTTCGCGAAGATCGTCCGCCCATTCCTGCGGACGGGGTGTCGGGGCACGATAATACTGGACACCATAGGGATAAAACGTTATCTCCGATCGGCGGTGATTTTTCATATCGACGTTGTCTTTCGGCTTTAATCTTGTTGACAACAGATGTGATACCATAGTCCGGAATTTCCTTCGGTTAAATTTTACGATAAGCGGGGAATGAATTTTCATCATTCCCCGCTGTTATTTGAAATTATTTTGCCCGACGCCTGAGCAGCACTCCGCTTACTCCCGAAGCGATAAAGAGCATAGCTGCAGGTTCCGGTATATTTTCAGCGTTGTAAAGTTCCTGAACTTCCGATTCGGTAAGATGCCGACGATAAAATCTTACTTCATCCATCTTGCCTTCAAGCTGCCAATTATCATATTGAGAGCCGATGATCAAAGGTTTTCTATTGGAGTAATTCATCGCCCGATTGCCATCAGAAGGTGCCCATTCCGTTTCCATTATTTTGGTCACACTACTTTGGCCGACAGGTGTAAAGTACATCCAAACGTTAGGCTGACCTGCGGGTAGGTCCGTTTTGGCAGTTACTACCAAATGATACCAAGTGCCAGCTTGCAACGAAACAGTGTTACTGTTCATATAAATACCGACGTTACCCGAGTTGGCTAATCCGAATGTAAATTTGTTGGTATTATAATCCCAATAAAGCTGATATAGTCGTCCGTTCGTACCACCACCCCATTTATTCAATATTTTCGAATAATGAGTAGGTACCGAATCGAACTTTACCCAAGTTGAAAATGTCATTTGCCAAAGATTGGTAAGGTTACCGTCGTCAACCGCCTGCATTTCGCCGTAAGCTGAACTTGTTCCCATTATCGCAGAATGAGAGCCTGCGATTTTGTCGTTGCTATCATAACTAATAGTACCGCCAATAGTTGAGAAATTGTGTCCGAGTCCCGAAGAATCATTGCCATTGCCGTCCAAATGCCAATATCCTGTCAAATCGCTTACAATATCCGCTGAGCTAACCGAAGAGAACAGCAACACCAAACCAATCCCCAAAATTGCTACCAAAACTTTATTCATTTTTTGTCTCCTTCACAAAAATAAAACAAACAGAAAAATAGTTACTCTACCAATTTTCGAAATTATGTGATTTTTCCTCTATTTCATACATCACCTCCCTTCTTTCAGATAACCGGTACTTTCTCTTTTCGCAAGATAGGGGTCAAGGATTGTCGTTTGAGCTGATTCACCATCAATCATCCGCATCAAGATGGAAGCTGCCACTTTTCCTTGCTCCACTTTTGGCTGACCGACGCTTGATATGGCGATATCAGAAAGTGTTGCTACGATGGTATCATCCGCCCCCAACACAGAGATATCATCGGGAACGTTTAATCCGTGAGCTCTCGCTGCCTTTATCGCTCCGATTGCAAGTATATCCCGAATAGCGAAAACAGCTGTCGGTCGTTGATGTAGAGTAAGTAATTTTTCCATATCTCTTTGACCGTCTTCAATTTCTTCTCCGAAATCGAGTATGTAATCTTTCTCAATTACAACTCCAAGCGTACGGGCGGTTTCAATAAAACCTTCGAGAACATCCTTTCTCGCTTCGCCTATAAATGCAAGCCTACGATGTCCGAGCGATATAAGATGCTCAGCAGCGAGTTTTCCCATCTTCCAGCCATCTACATAAACGCTTGGGCAATTCAATCCTGTAAGCTCACGGGTTACGCAAACGATAGGTAGGTCTTCGATGAGTCTGGCGTAAATCCCGAGATTGCCTACAAATTCACGGCGATGAGAACGCTCGTTAGCGGGGGTAGTACTGGCAAATGTCTGCCACGAAGGAACTGCGATGATTCCATCGACCCCTTTATCTCTAAGCAGAGTCAAACTTCGCTTTTCACTTTCGAGATTTTCTTCCGTGGTACACAAAATGATATTGTAATCTATTTGTTCAAGCACATCTTCGATGCCCTGAAGAATTTGAGGCCAATGTCCCCAATCGACTCGCGGAGTAACAACTCCGATAAGCCCGGTCTTTTTTTGTCTGAGCCCCCTGGCCATTAGGTTCGGGCGATAGTTAAGTTTTTTGCTGACCTCAATTATTCGCTTTCTGGTTTTCTCGCTTACCCCTATGTTGGTGTTGGCATTATTCAATACGGTGGAAACCACCCCGACCGATACGCCTGCGCTGGTTGCGATGTCTTTTATTGTTACTGGCAAGATTGTTCTCC
>WFQY01000092.1 GCA_015486815.1 Phycisphaerae bacterium
TACTAATAGAGGTCTGAAAATTTTATAGGGGCCGTAGCTCAACTGGTCAGAGTATCGGACTGTCGATCCGATGGTTGCGGGTTCGAATCCCGTCGGCCTCGTTTCGAAAAAGCTGACAGATACAATCGCATATCTGTCAGCTTTTTTCATTCTAATATAATCTTCCCCACTTCATACCAAGAATCCGCTTTTATCGCCCCTGCAGCTTCTTTACCCAAAATTATCGCTTTCAGACCCGCTTGACGATAAGACTCCACATCATCTTCCGTATTGCCAATTCCCCAAACCAGATTAACTCCCATACGCTTTAATGACACAAGAATATCCGTTTTATATCGCCTGATGGTAAGCCAACGGGGAGAAGACAGCCACCACATCAAAACAGGCCCAGTCGGAAAATTATTTTTAGCAAGCCACCTACGCGTAAATCCGTGCATCGGCAGTAGCCTACCACTCAGATAGACTATCGCATATTTTTTCGATAACTTATTCAGAACTTCAGCTGCAAATCCGTCATAGGGAATCAGTTCTCTCCGCCACGGACGCCAACCTCGCCGTGTCAACGTCCCATCTATATCAACCACAATAACAGGCTTATCTTTATTTACAGCGAGAACAATCAGCTCATCCGATGAAGGTCTGAACCGCTTATTGCCCTCATAAAACACCCTGAAACGATAAAGACCCGCACAAAATATCTTCGTCCGCATCTGCGCCCAACCATCGTCATCGGTATTGACTCGGTGAACAGCTGTATCCGGCGTTACTTTACAATCGGGATAAGAAACAGGCTTAAATTTTACAGGCTGATTTTCTATATCGTCGAGATGATAGTCCTGCTCTTCGAGTTTCGCACGCAGTGTTATTCTCCTGTTTGGCAGCGTTACAACATCTTCACAGCTGACAAGCGTATGCGAGCTCATACATCCCGCAAAAGATATAACGCCCACAATAAACAAAGCTGACGTTGCAATACGAATCTGAGTTTTCATACCTCTTCCCTGTAGCTTAGCATAACGAAAATATAAACCATTAAGCTATTATATGCGAGTAAAAACCATCTTCCACATCTACCCGTTTACAAAAATTCCCATTTGACAGTGAACATCGACGAAAATATTATGAATTTATGGAACGCAAAGAATTATTAGCTTGGCTTAAACTTCATCTTGCGACGGGCGTCGGTGCGGTACGCTTTCGCAAGATAATCCAAGCCTTCGGCTACGCTGAGCGGGCTATACGTGCGAGCATAAGCCAACTCGAAGGCGTGGAAAACATAGGCAGAGCGACAGCTACTCGAATTTACGATGCTCTGCGAGAGATTGACCCCGAAAGCGAACTCGAATCAGCTCAACAAGCAGGCGTGAGAATCGTAACCTTTCTCGATGATGAATATCCCAAGCTGCTAAATACCTGTTCGGACGCACCGGCTTTACTCTATGTCAAAGGCACTCTCAACAGCGATAACGAACTCAGGATTGCAATTGTCGGCACACGCAGACCTACAAGGTATGGCTCCGAGCAAGCGGAGCGTTTTGCTTACCTGCTCGCTGGTGCGGGAGTAACCATTATATCGGGATTAGCTCGCGGAATAGATACAGCTGCACATCGAGGGGCGATATTAGCGGGCGGAAAAACAATAGCTGTTATGGGCAGCGGTTTCAACCATATATACCCACCCGAAAACCGTGAATTCGCAGAACAAATAGTAAACTCAGGCGGCGCTATCATAACCGAATATCCGATGAACATCACACCGTCAGCGGGCAATTTCCCCGCGAGAAACAGAATCGTCGCAGGAATGTCGCTCGGAACGCTCGTAACGGAAGCGCCTAAAAACAGCGGGGCGTTAATAACCGCTTATCTTGCCCTCGAATATAATCGCGAAGTATTCGCTGTTCCCGGCACAATCGGAACGAGCAGATTCGACGGGTCTAACCAACTTATTCGCGACAGTAAAGCTAAACTCGTTACGAAGGTCGAGGATATTTTGGAGGAATTCGGGCAGGCGGGTGAAATCCTAAAGGAACGGACAAAGGACATCAACATCAGCAAAAATACAGATGACATAATCGCTGCCAATCTTGACGAATCGGAACAATCGATATTGAAATTTTTATCTACCGGCCCCGCTGATATCGATACTATCGTCAGCTTCTGTCATCTTGACGTCGCAAACGTCTGCAGCCGTCTAACTTCGATGCAAATGAAAGGGCTAATAAAAGCACTGCCAGGAAATCAATTTGCACGAAGGATATGACCAGCCTATAATAAGCACCCTGGATTATTTTACTTTATTATCTTTGTCCGTTTTATGAATACGATACTAAAATGAATATCAATGGAATAATGATCGATTGCAGCAGGTGTACCGAAAAGCACGAATATTATTTTCAGCTTATCGATTTTATGGCTGATTGGGGAATGAATACTTTATTGTTTCATTTCGCAGACGATCAGGGATTAGCTATCAAGCTCGATGGTTTCGAAGACATAAGCAAACCGCATAGCTTTACCTCAGATGAAATTCGCAAACTCATCGAATACGCATCTCAACGAAACATCGACATTATTCCCGAAATAGAAACCTTCGGACATACCAGATATCTAACGAGTCAGCCGCAATACAAACATTTGTCTATCGCCCCCGAAAAAGAAACATATACGCTTACTGCTATCAATCCGTTAAATGCCGAGACCTACGAATTGATGGAGAGATTGATTCGCAGTACCGCAGAGCTGTTCCCATCGAAATATCTGCACATCGGCTGCGATGAAGTAAACTTAGAAGACTATTGCAAACAACGCAATCTAAATAGCTCCGATGTATGGAGCGGTTACGTAAATCGCATCATTCATCTGACCAAACAAGCGGATAAAATCCCTATGATATGGGCTGACCATCTCGAAAACGATGACAAAATCGCAAATGCTATCGATAAAGATGCCATTCCGATTAGTTGGGCATATAAACCGGACATTTCTGACGATTCGATTAAAAAACTAAAGTCCGCAGGTTTTTCCGAAATAATTACAGCTCCGTCAATTGCGTGCTATCTTTCGCGATTTCTGCCCAGCGATGTAAATTTGCAAAATGTCAAACTAATGGCGGAATATACCCGTAAACACAATCTGATGGGAATGATAACTACAATCTGGTGTCCGTATCGATATTTCCAGAAGACGATGTTTTATGGCATTGCGTATTCCGCTTATCTTATGCAAAACGCTGACGAGTTTGAACTTGAAAACTTCCACGAAGCGTTCGTCAAAAAAGTCTTCAATACGCCACTCGACCAATCCGTAGCGAAGTTTCTCACTGATCTGCCTAAGATGCATCCACCGATAGAGTTTTTCTGGCAATATATAAAAGAACAACGCAAGCCTGACGATAACATCATCGAAGCGGTACGTACAGTCAAAGAGCTTGGCGGTAAACTTCTACCATTAACGGAAAAATACCAACCCTCAACCAATACCGACATTTGGCAGGAGATGATACTCGCTGCAAAATCGTTACAAGCGTGTAGCGAAGGTTATTTCACTTTTGAACAAGACAATTCACCTACAAAAAAAGCTGAATTCCGAGAGACGATAGAAAAACTTTACGAATCTGCCTGTGAAATTTGGGACAGAGACCGATTTTCGGACGATCAAGCCAAAATCCAGTCAGCGTTCAAGAAAGATGAAGAGGAATACGCCCTGCTAATTTTACGATGGTTTGCGGAAAAAGCTGAAAATATATAACGAAATTCATATT
>WFQY01000093.1 GCA_015486815.1 Phycisphaerae bacterium
ACGGCATACTCGGTTGCGGTAGGACCATCTTCAGAAACCCAAAAACTTTTGATTCGATTCGTAAGTGCCTTCATAGAAACGCTCCTTTCATAAAAAGCCTAATCTACACTTAAAACTACACATAGACTAAAAACATAAAAAAACTTCTTTCTCCTCCTGAGTCGGAATCGAGACGTTTTTTCTCAATTCCGATGTTGATCGGCAACGCACCGGTCAACAAATTTTATATATCAGCTTCTTCCCTGTAGCTGAAGTGTCGTACATATCAACGTCGGTGCTTGGTGGTTTCACGGAGTTTTTCAGGTGGCAAAATTTGGCAAAGGCATTTAACCCGAAAAACCCTATGATAACTACCATAGAACCGGCGATATATGTACAAACATACTTTCGCCACAAAATTAATCGGAATATTTGGTAGGTATCTTGACTTGCGAAGTTAAAATTTTCAGACCGATAATCGGATATCAATTAGTATTGGCATAGTCATATTAACCTATTGACTGCCGGTCTGATTTTCCTCTGTCTGCTTCCATTTTAAATTTACAATACAAAATTGCGAATTCCAAATTGCGATTCCAAATTGTGGGAAAAATTTTTATATAATCTTGCAACCGTAAACGAGGCCGTGCGCTATAATATAGGAAACGGGTGCGTAATAACAAATAGCGTAAATAAACAAATAATGTAAATGGCGAATGTGGAGGTGTAAAAATGAGTGGAAAAAGGGAAGTTTCCGGATTTACACTAATTGAACTTTTAGTTGTGGTTGCGATTATTGCTATTTTAGTAGCTATACTATTACCGTCTCTCAACAGAGCCAGAGAGTGGGCACGTCAATCGAGCTGTGCCAGCAATCTTCAGCAGATCGGAAAGTCTCTTGAGGTATATGCAACCGATTACAATGGGAAATATCCGTTGGCGTGGATGCTCCAACTATGGGGCTGGAATGACCAAGATCCTCAGCATATAGCTGGCTGGATGTGGCGGGTATATCCGTATGTTAGGAATAAGAAAGTTTATCGTTGCCCTTCATTTGCAAGAAGTAACGATCAATTTAATTATTTTCTCGGTACCCGTGCCGAATATGCAAGAAGATATATGGAAGGGTATGTTCAGCCAAGAGGACCGGTATTGAGAAGTTTGATTGAATATCCCTCTGCCTTGATTCTCGGCGGTGATTGCAATTATAAACCGTTCAATATTCTTGATTGCGATAGAGACGATTATACGCAGGAATGCCTTGGCTGGTGGGATGTTTTAGGTGGCAAAGATACGGATAAATATTGGATGCCGTGGCATAGTAAAGGGTTAAATGTAATTTTCGCCGACGGGCATGTTCGTTGGTTCGATAGGTTTGATGGCGCGAAGATGACATATAGCTACGATGCTTATACTACGTGGAAAGGTGCCATACAGACAGGACACTCAAATCCCGCAGGATACTAACCTACTAACCATAATCCTATGGTTGGCTGTAGTAGGCTTATTGGTGAGCGGTAGTTGAAGATATTTGATTGATTATATATGAAAAACCTATCTCTATCAGCTTACGGGTTTCCTCGGAAACGGAATTATTATGCTGTCTCGTAGTTTCGCTGATATCAAAGCCGAGCATTGAGAGTATTATTTTACCGCTCGCAGGATAGCTAAGCCTTAAAAGAGAATCAGCTAAGCACAGCAGCTGATGATTTCGCTCGGTCGATTCGCTTATCCGGTTAGTATTACTTACGCCGCCAGTAGCATCAGCTTCGCAGAAACTCCGGTATATCTCAGAGGCAACAGCGGGCAATACATTTACCGCTATTCCCATCAATCCTGCTCCGCCCGCTGACAATGCTTCCAGCATCAACGGCGTATTCGCTTGTAATACCGACATACCCGTATCTCGAGTTGCTTCTATCTTAGCTAATATCTTCGCTATCTCGCAACTCGTTTCTTTGTACGGGCCGAATCTGCCGCTGCGAGCTAATGTCCTTACCGCATCTACCGACAACTGCCCTATGCCGATTCCCGGACATTCATATACGCCAACATCACACGGGATAACCTTCGCCATCCGAAAAAGATAGTCCAGCGTCGATGATTCATCACTACAAAACTCAGGCAGCAGTAAAATAATCGCATCAATGCCAACATCTGCGAGCTTTAAGCTGTAATTTTTATGTGATTCGATATCACTGCCGATAGAGCCTGTCGCTACGACGGGAATATGCCCTTTGCAACGCTGAACCGCTATCTCTGCTAACTTTAGCCGTTCCGATTCGTCTAATTCGAACATCTCGCTCGAGCCGCAGACAGCGAATATGCCATCTACGCCCTGAGATATGTACCAATCGATAAGCTTGCGATAGCAATCATAATCTATCCCGCCACGCTCGTCGAAGGGCGTGAGCATTACTGGCCAAATACCTTTGTACGTTTCATTCATCTCCGTGTTCTCTCGTCAAAACTATTTTGTTGTTATGTCTTCTTTCATAGTCCAGATAGTAAGTTTTTCCAGCGATTCAGGTTTCGACCGACGCATCAGGCTTGTAGCATAGGCTAATACCATAAATACCGTATTTACCAGAATATTGACCCAATAAGTATTTATAT
>WFQY01000094.1 GCA_015486815.1 Phycisphaerae bacterium
ATGTACGTCCTGCCATATCTGATGGGTCCCGTCGGCTCGCCTTACAGCAAAGTAGGCGCCGAGGTTACCGACAGTCTTTACGTCGCTATCAGTATGCGTATTATGACACGTCTCGGAAAAGTCGCTCTCGATGCCCTTGGAACCGATGGTGATTTTGTAAAGGGATTTCACGCTATGGGCGACCTTGACCCCGAAAAACGATACATTATGCACTTTCCCGAAGAGCAAGCTATCTGGAGCATAAGCTCGGGCTATGGCGGAAATGCTCTGCTTGGCAAAAAGTGCCATTCACTTCGTATCGCATCGTGGCAAGCCCGACAGGAAGGTTGGCTCGCTGAGCATATGCTTGTGCTTGGTCTCGAGTGCCCCGACGGCGAGATCATATATATCACAGGTGCTTTTCCGAGTGCCTGCGGTAAAACTAATCTCGCAATGCTCGAATCACCATTAAAGAAAATGGGCTATCGTATCTGGACGCTTGGTGATGATATTGCCTGGCTTAACATAGGCCCCGACGGAAGACTCTGGGCGATGAATCCGGAAAACGGATTTTTCGGCGTTGCCCCGGGCACCTCTGCCAAGACCAACCCGAACGCACTCGCAACGGTGAAGAAAAATTCGCTCTTTACGAACGTAGTATTAGGAAAGAAGGGCGAAATATGGTGGGAAGGTATGGACTCTCCGCCGCCGCCCGAGGGTTACGATTGGTTAGGCCGCGACTGGACGCCTAACAGTCCCGAAAAAGGTGCGCATCCTAATTCACGATTTACCGCACCTGTCGCTCAATGTCCGACTCTCTCTCCGAAATGGGAAGACCCGCAAGGCGTTCCCATTTCCGCTATAATCTTTGGTGGCCGACGTGCGAGTCTGATTCCGCTGACCTATCAGAGCTATAGTTGGGAGCATGGCGTTTATATGGGTGCAACGATGGCTTCCGAGCGAACTGCGGCTCAGGAAGGAAAAGTAGGTAACATCCGACGCGACCCGATGGCTATGCTACCGTTTTGCGGATACAATATGGCTGACTATTTTGCACATTGGCTTGAGATGGGCCAAAAGATAAAGAATCCGCCTATCATTTGCTCGGTAAACTGGTTCAGGAGAAATGCCAAAAACGAATTCCTTTGGCCGGGCTTTGGCGAAAATATCCGAATACTCATCTGGATAGCTGAGCGTGCAAAGGGCAAAGGAAAAGCTATCGAGACTCCCATAGGCTACGTCCCGACCGAAGACGCTTTAATGCTCGACGGTCTCGACCTGCCGAAGGAAAACTTAAAAGAGCTGCTGAAGGTTGACAAAGACGAGTGGAAGCAAGAACTCGCAGACCAGAGAGAATTTCTCTCGAAGTTCGGCGATGATCTGCCAGCTCAGTTAAAAGAGCAAGCTGACAATCTCGAAAAAAGGCTAAGCTAATAAACAACAATTAGGAACATAGCAAGTGTGCGTCGGGCGTTGAGTAGTCCCGCCCCATTGCGACAAAACGTTGGCAGTGGGGAGTAGGCAGTTGATTGTAGGGGCAGACCTATGTGTCTGCCCTGAATTCGTCATTTAACATTTGTCATTGAACATTCATCATTCAACATTTATCATTTACCATTCTTCATTTAACATTTATCATTCAACAATTATGAGCATCATATTAAAATTTGTCATAATCGTATCAGGCATTATCCTGACCACAGCAGCTGGATATTTCGCTCGCAGAAAAAATCTGCTTGACGAAAAATATGCGGGCGACATTCTGCTATATACGGTAATCTTTGGCTGGGCGCCTTCTTCTGTCTTTGTCCTATGGAAATTAAAACTTTCAGCTTCGCTTATCGCTCTGCCGATATTGAGTATAATTCTTCCGCTTACACTTCTACCGATAGCCATTGTCATCGCGGACAAAATCTATCATCTCCAACCGAAAACCGCAGGTACCTTCATAATAGCAGCGATGATTTCGAATATAGGATTTACGATGGGCGGCTTCGTCTGCTATTGTATGTTCGGCATGCAGGGGTTAGGCTACGCTCAGCTTTATTGCGCCAGTTGGACTATTCCCATCATCGGTTTCGGATATCTTATCGCAAGAAAGTTTGGTCAACCTGATGAACCGTTCGATTGGCGATTCGTCCTTCGTACCTTTACCGACAGACGCTCTCTGCCGATTTTAGGTACGCTCATCGGCTTAGTCCTTAACCTTACTAAAACCCCGCCAATTATGTTTATCTACGAATATCATATCGTCGATATCCTCGTGCTAAGCTCGGTTATGCTAAGCTTCTTTATCATAGGCCTTCAGCTACATTTTTCTACTATCACCGACGAGAAAAGATTACATATTTTACTGGCATTGATGAAATTCATCATTTCACCTATAATAATGCTTCTAATGCTTGCAATTATGGAGAGATTTTCTATCGTGCTGCCAATGTTAGCTAAAAAAGTTGCTATCATAGAATCCGCCGTTCCGACTGCGGTCTTTACCGTAATTATCGCAAACCTGTTTCACCTTCGCCCGAAACTTGCAGGTATGCTATTTATCGTCAATACTATCGTTTTTCTCGTTTTTGTACTGCCGGTAATTGTCTTTTTATTAGGATAACTCTTATTAGGATAACCCAATGACCATAGAATACAAAATCGAACAAACCTACGATTGCGATGTGCTGGTGATAGGCTCAGGCGTCGCCGGATATTGCGCCGCTATACAAGCTGCGCGTGCAGACTGCGATGTTATCTTAATCGAAAAAGACGAAGTCCTTGGCGGAAACTCAAGCCCAAATTTAGGCGTCGGTATCACCGGTGCCGATAGATACAATTCCTACGCAACCGAAACAGGCATCATCCACGAAATTCAAGAAACTTCCGCTTGGCATGGCGGATTTACTCCCGTACGCTCAGGACTTATGCCTTATAATATCTCCCGCCTAAACGAAGCTATCGTTCAAGAATATCTCAAACAAGCAGGCGTGAAAATTTTCAAACGACACTATGCAAAACTCCCTATCGTAAAAGACAATAAAATCGTCTCCGTCATCGTAGAAGATTTAGCTGCATTTCGCACGTTACAAATAAATATCCGCAATATAGTAATAGATGCATCAGGCGACGGACATATCGCTGCTACCGCCGGCGCCGATTTCGACGTCGGCTCCGAGGCAAAAAACGAATATAACGAACGCTCCGCCCCCGATAAGCGAACAAAACTCGTGCAAGGCACAAGCTTAGTTGCTATCGCTTACCGTGCCGATAGAGAAATACCTTTCATTCCCCCCGCCCCCGCTGCCCCCGATATACCCGAATATATCCCGCGTGTCTTTCAAGGTAGATTAGCTTCCTTTATCTATCATCATACCGGAATGTTCAAAGGCGAGCATAATCTTATGTTCCTATATATGACGGAAACAGGAGGCCAACGCGATACAATCCGCGACGATGCACAAATCTACGAAGACCTTCTGAATCAACTGTGGGCGAAATGGAATCATATCAAAAACGGCGAACATAAAGAGCAAGCGAAAACTTGGGATTTATTGTGGGTCTCACCAAAAGCAGGCAAAAGGGAAAGTAGAAGATTTTTAGGCGATTACATCCTTACACAAACCGACCTCGAAGAAGGAAGATGCTTCGAAGATGACATCGCCTATGGCGGCCACGACCTCGACGACCATCAACCACTCAACAATACCGCAAATATCTTCGCTTACAGCATTCCGCCACTTTATGGCATTTCCTACCGCTGCTGCTATTCACGCAACATCGACAACCTTCTGCTCGCAGGTAGATTGATTAGCGCAACTCACATCGCACATAGCTCCGTCCGAGTAATGCGTACAGGTGGCGCAATAGGCCAAGCTGTCGGACTCGCTGCCAGCCTATGCAAAAAATATAATTGCAAACCACGCGAAATCTATACCGACAAAAACAAACTCAAGGAGCTGCAAAAAAAACTTCAACTAAACGATGCTACAATATTAGCCAAACCCCTTATAGACGAAAACGACCTCGCGAGATTAGCTGATATATCCGCCAGCAGCGAACTTACCTTCAATAACCAAGCGCCCGCTAATTCTGTCCCGCTTATCTCACAAGCGGGAATTTTACTCTGGGATTGGCCCGAAAAATTAAACGCTCTCGAAATGCACCTCATAAACACCACCGATACCGAACAAAAACTTACACTGCGCATCTTCCGCTCGAAGAGGCAACGCAAATGGAAATCCATAGAAGAATATCACCGCTATCAGCGTAACGACCTACGAGATACCGCATTCAATCAAATCTACGAATCTGATTTTGCTCTGCCAGCTTCATTCGCAGGCTGGCGGAAAATCGAATTTTCCGAACAAATCGAACTCGGCAGAAAAGACATACTCTCCGACGACGACCGTGTAATTATCTCGCTCGATAAAAATCCGAACGTAAAATGGTCATTGGCCGACAAACCCTGCGAGATAGCTAAGATGGTCGAGCATAGCCATCATATCGACGAGTGGTATAAACCACTTGACGTTTTGCCAACTGTGAGGTCTATACCAGTTATCCCGTTAGGAGAAGCCGAGAATGTAAAGAATGGCTTTAGTCGGCGGTTTTCGACCGCGACTACTAACCTATGGATTTCCGATACGCCTCTGCCAGCCACGCTCACGTTAAGCTGGCGTAAACCCATAAAATTCAATATGATAGCGATTACTTTCGATAATCTCACACAACATCGCGAAGACTCAGCGTGGGAGTCCGGCAAACGTGTTGTCGATTTCCTCGTAAAGTCCTACGCCATAGATATTTGGAGAGATAATAATTGGCAGCGAATAGTTGACGAGCAATGTAATTATCACCGTTTTCGCAGGCATATTATCTCTGCTGTTGATACTTCAAAACTCAGGCTTACGATTTTTTCTACTCATAGCAGTGAAAATAATTTGCCCGCAAGAGTTTATCAAATAAGCATTTACGATCTTCGAGAGGACAGTTGAATAATGACCCGCACAGATACCGAGATTAACCCCGACACTAAGCCCGAACATCCTTCGTGGCAGATACACAAACGGCTTTACCATTGGGTAATTCATTGGGCTGACACACCTTATGGCTCGCCTGCGATGGCAGCGTTAGCCTTTTCGGAAGCGATTTTCTTTCCCGTCCCTTCCGATGTGCTTTTGGTTGCATTGTGTTTAGGCCGACCTAAGCGTTCGTTCCGTTATGGTTTGATTTGTGTAAGTTTCAGTATCATAGGTGGTTGCGTAGCTTTTGGGCTTGGCTTGCTTTTGGGTGGTGATAGAGTCGTATCGATGTTTGACTTCGTCCACTTAGGCAGCAAAGCCCAGCAGGCAATGAACTTATATCGCACTTACGATTTCTGGGCGGTAGCGACCGCTGCCCTTACACCCGTACCCTATATGGTATTTAGCTGGCTTGGTGGAATTGCGAACATAAGCTTTCCGAAATTCGTAATTACTTCTATGATATTTCGTTCTATGCGTTTTTTCTCGGAGTCAGCGATAATATATCTGATTGGTCCGAAAGCCAAAATTTGGATAGAAAAATATTTCAATCTCGCAACGATTATTGTTATCATTCTACTTGCAATTATTTTTGCTATTTTCCACTTACTATCAAAAGTGTTTTTGCATTAAAAGGTTAGGAGTATAAACGATGTCGGAAGTTTATGATGTGATTATTGTCGGAGCGGGGCCCGCAGGTTTGGCAGCTGCCTTGTATGCGGGTCGAGACAGATTCAAAGTGTTAGTGCTCGAAAAGATGATACCGGGCGGACAAATAAACAATACCGAACGCATAGAAAATTTTCCCGGCCATCTTCAGATAAGT
>WFQY01000095.1 GCA_015486815.1 Phycisphaerae bacterium
ACGGCATCTTCGACTTTCGCGGGAATGACAGCTTGTGTATAATTATTGGTCAATAAAGAGTTATGTAAAAACAGTATTTAAAATCGGTCAGTTTGAGTAATTGAAAAATATTATGAAGCTACTCTAAAAACAATAGTGCTATAATATAGACTGGTGTTTAACGGCGAAGATGGATTGCAAATAGTAGCATTTGGCAAAAAGAAACATTGTGATATAATGGATGAATCGTTATTTGAGGAGTTTTTGCAAAAAGTAAAGGGTTGACAATGGATAAGAAAATATACGAATCAATGGTTAAAATAGTTCGTATAGGAAATCGTGCAGTTCACAAAGCACGAGAAGAAAACAGACGATTGGGACTACCAAATATTTGTGCGAGAAATGGCAAACTGTATTTTGAGCTGCCGGACGGTACTATTACAATGAAAGACCCTATGGAACAATAATTCTACGATGAATAAACTTAATTCTGTCGAAATAAAACGAAAACATACTTCATCCAAACGTATATCTCCTACAAGAGCTGATTTTTACAATCTAATTATTCATTATGACGGTTCACAGCAGTGGGTTCCGCAGCTAAAGCATAAAGAAAAATCCGAACCACCCGTGCCGAAAAATATCCATATCTATGTCGCTGAACGCCAGCAGAGCCAATCTCACAACGAATCGGTAACAGTAGCACAATGGAATATTTCAAGCTGGCTTAAATATGCACTAAAACAATGGGCTGACGAAGAAGTAAATGTCAAATTCGTTTCATTCGATTATGCCTTGATAAAGACTAACCTTTTGAGCAAGCTCGATGTCCTCAAATCTAATCCGCACAAGTGGCAAGTAGGTCTGATAAGCGATGGTAAAGAACTCGCAAACACATCTCTTATCGATGAGCTTTTAAAGGCGCCTATCGATTGTATGGAAATCTGTCTCGGCGAAACCGAAGCTAATGAAATTAACCATCGCACATTCGAAGCTATCAAAAATTTGGTTGACTTAAGAGAGCTTCGCAGACAAAATCTACCGACGATTATATGTAAGTGCACCATCGATGATACCGAGATGGAGGAAAATCTTAAGAAGTGGGCTAAACAAGCGAGATTAGATGAGATTATAATACGAAATAAGCAATCAGAGGAAAGAGAGCTATGGGACTTATAGTGCAAAAGTTTGGCGGTACGAGTGTAGCAGACGCTGAGCGTATCAATCGTGCTGCACGTCGAGCGATAAAAGCAAAACTCGCGGGACATAAGGTCTGCGTTGTGGTCTCTGCGATGGGTAAGACGACGGATAAACTCGTTGAGCTTGCCAGCCAAATCAGCTCAAATCCGCCTAAACGTGAGATGGATATGCTGTTAAGCACAGGCGAGCAGATAAGCATCGCATTGATGGCGATGGCAATATATGAAATGGGACACAGTGCTATCAGTATGACAGGCGGACAGGTTGGGCTTTATACCGACTCGGCACATACCAAGGCACGAATAACAAAAATCGACGCTGACCGAATTTTCAAACATCTCAATAATGGCGATATTGTAATTGTCGCTGGTTTTCAGGGCATCGATGAGCAAGGCAATATAACAACCCTCGGCCGCGGTGGTTCGGATACGACCGCGGTCGCATTGGCAGCGGTTCTCAACGCTGATGTCTGTGAAATATATACGGACGTAAACGGCATATATACAGCTGACCCGAGAGTTGTGCCAAAAGCAAGAAAATTAGGCAAAATAACATACGACGAAATTCTCGAACTTGCCAGCCTCGGGGCAAGCGTTATGCATAACAGATCGATTGAGTTCGGCAAGAAGTATGGCGTGCCAATTCACGTACGCTCATCATTGACAGATGAACAAGGAACGATTATTTGTGAGGAGACTCCGAATATGGAAGAGATAACAGTACGAGGAGTAACGGTAAAGAAAGATTTGGCGAGAATTACACTAATGGGTGTTCCCGACAAAAAGGGAATAGCAGCTAAAATTTTTCACTCGATATCATCCGAAAATATCGTCGTCGATGATATTATCCAAAACCCGCTGCCCGATGGTAATGCGAATATTAGTTTCACAGTGGAAAAGGCAGATTTTCGTGAAGCACGTACGATTTCGGAAAAGATTAATACGGAATTGGGCGGAAAAGGTGTAGCGTATGACGATCAGGTAGCAAAAGTTTCCGTCGTCGGAATAGGTATGCGTTCGCACACCGGAGTAGCAGCTAAGATGTTCGAAGCACTCGCAGAAGCTGGCATAAATATTCAGAATATTTCAACGAGTGAGATCAAAATCAGCTGCATCGTTTCGCGAGACGAAGCGGACGAAGCTCTGCGAAAAATTCATACCGCTTTCGGCCTCGACTCGACTGAAGAATAAAATCAAACTCCTTATGAGGCAAAAACGTCTTCTTTGGTGATAAGCAAGCTATTAACGGATTCAATTAAGACGGAAATAGATACCGGGGCTTTGAGGATTACACATCTCCTATCCTCGAGCCACGGATGGTTAGCGTCAAAGTTTCCACTGCTGTAAATAATTATAACGGGTAGTTTGCCGGCATTTGAATTTTGTTCTTGTTTTTCAAAATTTCTTATCAATGATGTAAGTTCGTTAGCTTTGCGTAAATAAATAACACCGATATTGGGAATGTCCGTCTCGTTTGATTCGGATATTTGTTCGAAAAATATACGATATGCATCAACATTTGGATTGCTACTTACACAAACGGGATTAATGTTCATTTTGAGACTTGACTTTATTTTCTTGGTAAAGTTTGGCCAGGCAGATGAAGAATTCGCACTCAACATCACTACCTTCAATGTATTCGTTTCATTTGCGATGTCCTGACAAATTCCTACAATGAGTTCGTCGGGTAAGTCCAACAATCCGATAAGATCGTCTATGGGATAAATAGTCTCGTTTCCACTTGCCCCCAACAACAGTGCGTGTGCAAGTTTATTGGATAGGGAAATGATTGCAGCACCTTCACGGTCATCCGATCTCAAATTTTTTATTTTAAGGTATGAGGTGTGATGATTAATAACCGGACTTATAAACTCTTTCGGAAAACTCCACTGGCTCATTGCTATTTGAAGTACATCGCAATGGTTCATTCCTATTTGTTTTGTCTCAACTGTCTCCAACGGCAAATTAAGCTCTCTGCAGTTTTTATATACTTCGATATACTGTTCCGGCATCTGCTCAACCAAAATCAATCTGCCTACATCGTGTAACATTCCCCATAGAAAATAATCATCCGCAAATGTTGATTGCTTAGCCTTGCCTATAGAAGCTGCTATCAAACCACACGCAATAGAGTGCTCCCAGAATAATCTGACATCGATACATTCGGACATAATTCCTTCGTACTGTTTTAATATCTCAAGACTCATAACAAGTTTTCTGACGGTTTGTATCCCAATCCTACTTATAGCGGGCTGTAATCCCGTAACCCTCTTCCCTCTCGCATAAGCTGAGCTATTTGCAAGTTTGAGTATTCTGATAGACAGTGCCTGATCAAGAATGATTTCTTTTGCTACTTCCTCGGTCGAACAATAAGGACTTTGTGTAATTGACATCAGGTTGTGTACATTGCTCGCTAACGGTTTGAGGTTCAATCCGCTTGTAATCTTCTGAATCAACTCATCTTTCGTGATTATTTCATTAAGATTCGCCAGTAATTTTGTTTTATCAGCAATATCGTTCTTTATGGACATAACCCGTTTAAACCCAACATTGTTTGCCTTTACTTTATCCGCCATTTTACGAGTAGCAGAATCATCGCTTTCTTTTGGAAAACCCGACCTTTCCGTATTTGTAGAGATTTTATCTGATGCTGATTCTTTTAATATAGCTTGATATACCTGTTCGCCTACGCGCTGAAATATCGCGACAACTTTTCTGGAAAATTGTGTTCCTACGTTGTTATTGATTTCCGACACTATTTCCGGAAAAGTCATCGGCTTACGCCAGGGTCGGCCATTTGCCATTGAATCGATCGCTTCAACCAACCCTACTGTTGATGCTATGATCGGAATTTCATCTTCTTTCAGCTTATAAGGTCCTTGACCATCGGGTCTTTCGTGATGATACCATATACCTTCCGCTGCTTCCGGAAAATCGGGAAACGCCTTACTAATAATTCGCCCACTCATTCCTATATGATGGTTTAACAGATGATTACGCTGCTGAGGCGTAAGCTTACCCTCCTGAAGGAGAATTTCATCGGGTACACCTATTAACCCTATATCGTGAAAAGTAGCTGATAATGTAAGATCATACAATTCTTTATTATTCAACCCCATTGATTTACCAATAAGCAAGCAACCTTGTACTACACGCTGATATTTTCCTCGCACATAAGGAATGCGCTGCTCTAATAGTTCAACAAACATTAAGAGGTGCTCAAAACATCTGCGTCTATGTGCAAAATCTCCCCATTCGAATTGTTCCCGTTCTGCCATAAATTCCCCCATTGCATTAACGGTTTTCTCTTGTTATCATCGGATTTCAAGAGTAATAACTTTACAATAATATATCTTGTATGGTTATTTAATATGTTATCTGTAAATAAAAGCACAGGATAATTACTCCAATGTAAAACCGATTACTGTTCAAACTTTTTTATCATTAAAAGATAATTACGGTTATGGTAAGATTAACTGTTCCGAACAATATTGAAAAGCCAGCTCGCCGTGCCAAGCATAGGCGGATACGTGCGATCAGCATTGCACCTGCGTTGCTGACACTTGGCAATCTGCTGTGTGGCTTCGCTGCTATTCATTTCGCTGCACGACCCGAATACATAATACACAATCCCGTTTTAGCAAAGTGGCTGCCCACTAATCTTGCGTTAGCGTGCTATCTGATATTCGCTGCTATGATCTGTGATGCACTCGACGGCAGATTGGCGCGAATGGCGAGAACGACAAGCGACTTCGGCGGTCAGCTCGACAGCCTCGCTGATATTGTAAGCTTCGGCGTTGCCCCCGCATTCATAGCTGTCCGATTGATTATGAAAACACTTGCTTCCAACACACAAGCGATGGAACCGTTCGTAAGCCCCGCTGCTGAGACTGCGTTCGGACGCTTCTGCTGGATAGCGGCTGGCGCTTATCTCGCTTGTGCTGCACTTCGATTGGCGAGATTTAACGTCGAAAATGTTCCGGACGAATCAGCACATCTGCATTTTAAGGGACTTCCCGTCCCCGGAGCTGCCGGTGCGATGATAGCGGTAGTTCTTCTAAGCGATCAGGTAATTCCGGAAATCACTTCGCCACACACATCCAAATTGCTGGCAAAACTGATACCGTGGATAGCTATCTCACTCGGGCTTATGATGGTTTCCAGACTGCCGTACGTCCATTTGGTCAATAAATTACTCAGAGGCAAAAAACCGTTCTGGTCGCTTATAGCGGTTGTGTTCGGCGTAATTATTTTTATGCTCAAGCCCAAGCTTGTATTAGCGATTGCGCTCTGCTCCTACGCATTGAGCGGACCTATCACTTGGCTTTTCAGAACGATAAAACAAAAGTCTTCACGTAATGTTTCCACTACGGAGTTGTTATGAGTGTAGTAACGCGTTTTGCACCATCACCGACAGGTTATTTGCATATTGGCGGAGCAAGGACAGCTCTGTTCAATTGGCTTTTCGCTAAGAAAAATAACGGTAAATTTATTTTGCGGATAGAAGATACCGACCGAACACGTTCATCGGAAGAATCGACGCGGAAAATATTGGAAGACCTCAAATGGCTCAATCTGAATTGGGACGAGGGACCCGAAATAGGAGGTGGAGCGGGCCCGTATTTTCAAAGTCAGCGTCTTGATATATATCGTAAATATCTGAATCAATTACTTGATGCTGGCAGAGCATATAAATGTTTCGAGACACCCGAAGAACTCGCAGCTGCCAGAGAGAAAGCCCGGCGAGAAGGTAAAGGATATAAATATGATGGCGCAGGTAAACGATTGACAAAAGAGCAAATCGCGGAACTGGAAGCACAAGGCCGTCCTTATGTTGTCAGATTAGCGATGCCCGATGAAGATATAATCGTCCCCGATGTGATTCTCGGTGAAGTCCGCTTTCCGAAAGAAGAACTCGAAGATTTTGTGATTCTCAAATCCGATGGCTTTCCGACATATCATTTTGCTGTCGTTGTCGATGATTATCTGATGGGCGTAACTCACATAATCCGCGGACAGGAACATTTGATGAATACACCCAAGCATATCGCCCTTCAACAGGCACTCGGATTTACTTCGCCTATTTACGCACACGTACCTCTGATTTTCAATATGGATGGCAGCAAAATGTCAAAGCGAGATAAAGAAAAAGCTATCAAGAAGGGACTTGTGCCACCGGAAATTGATGTGTACGATTTTCGCAAAGCCGGCTATATTCCCGAGGCTTTACTCAATTTCATCGTGCTGTTAGGCTGGTCGCCAGGAGGCGATAGGGAATATATGACGATAGACGAAATGATCGAGCTGTTTTCGCTTGAGCGGATAGGCAAAACGAGTGCAAAGTTTGACAGGGACAAATTATTAGCTTTTAACGCACACTATATTCAAACTCTAAACGAAGATAGGCTAAAACAGCTTATACGCGATTTTATTGCGGATACGGATTATCCGTTAAAATCAGCGACCGACGCTCAGCTAAGTAAAATTATCGAACTCTATCGTCCGCGTGCAAAAACGCTTAAGGAATTGGCGGAAATGTCAAAATTTTTCTTTATCGATGAAATCGAATATGATGAAAAAGCTGTCCGTAAATTTTTAAAGAAAGATCAAGGACGAATGGTCTTGGAAGATGTTGAAAAAATCTTAACTGATATAGACAGCTGGACTGAGCAAGCGATTGAGGATAAGCTCGCGGAATATTGCGAGCGGAAAGAACTGAAGTTTGGTAAGGTAGCTCAGCCGATACGCGTCGCGATTACCGGCACGACGATCAGTCCGCCAATTTTTGAAACGCTCGTTTTGTTAGGAAAAGACAAAACGCTCAAACGATTAGCGATTGCACAGCAATTGGCAAAAGAGCAGGAACAATAAGGGAAAGGGAAACGGATATGAAGATGAAAACACGTTCGACAACAATTCTCACAGTTAGGCGAGGCAAACAGGTTGCTATGGGAGGCGATGGTCAAATAACACTCGGCGAAGTCGCATTAAAGCACGATGCGGTGAAAATCCGAACACTTATCGATGGCAAAGTATTATGCGGTTTCGCAGGGTCAGCTGCTGATTCGCTTGCACTGCTTGAGCGATTCGAATCGAGATTAAACGAATCAAAATCGAACATCAAGCGTGCTGCTATCGCGTTGGCTCGTGATTGGCGGACGGATAAGATACTTCGTCGATTCGAAGCTATACTCGCTGTTGCGGATGCTCAGACATCTCTTATTGTTTCAGGCTCAGGCGATGTAATCGAGCCTACCGACGGAATAATCGGAATAGGTTCGGGTGGCTCGTATGCGATAGCTGCTGCGAGAGCATTATTGACACATACAAAACTGTCAGCTGAGGATATAGTCAAATCAGCTTTGGAAATAGCAGGCGATTTATGTATCTATACCAACAGAAAAATCCATATCGAAACAATCAAGATTTAAAAGATAACCCCAGATTTAACTTTTATCTCTCTCGCAAATCACAACCTGAGAATAAGCGAAGCGGTTGCGTTGTGAGAATTTTTTGTCATAGGGGCAAAGCGGGCAAGTAAAAATTCACGGCAAGGAACGATGGTGGCGATGTTTTTTTCCTTTTCCGGTGAGAAATGATTATAAAAATGCCAAACTCTCTCGATCGTTAGCTATTCTGCGCATAACAACTCTACAGGAATTTATTCATCCGTAAAGT
>WFQY01000096.1 GCA_015486815.1 Phycisphaerae bacterium
AGTTATGCAAAGACAGTATTTAAAATCGGTCAGTTTGAGTAATATAGAAGAATAAGGTGTCGTTTCTTTAGGAAAGGAGAGACCCGAGTTGGCAACGATACTTGATAAAATAGTAGAGGATAAGAAGAAAGAAGTCGAGGCACGAAAAAAGCAAGTGCCAATCGAAGAGCTGCAAGCTCGTACGCTTGAAGTGGATCGGCCGAGAAATTTCTACGCTGCGATGACGAAACAGCCATTGCGGAAGGTAAATCTGATAGCTGAAATCAAAAAAGCATCTCCGTCAGCTGGTATTATCAGAGACGATTTTGATCCGCAGGAACTTGCAAAAATTTATACCGACGCTGGCGCCGATGCGATAAGCGTGCTTACGGATGAAAAGTATTTTCAAGGTAGTTTGGAATATATTAAGCAGGTCAAGCAGGCAACTCATCTGCCTGTTCTTCGCAAAGATTTTATAATCGATGAATATCAAATTTATGAGGCGCGTGCGTATTGTGCCGATGCGGTGCTTTTGATTTCCGAGATTCTTACGCCCGGGCAGATTCTCGATATGCTGATTTTGGCGAGTACGCTTAAGATGACCGTGTTGATAGAAGTTCACGATGCGGAAAGTTTGCTGGAGGTAAGAAAGACAGTAGGATTTCCACACGAACGCTATAGTTTGCTCGGCATCAATAATCGCGATTTACATTCGCAGACGACGGACGTTGGCAATACGTTAAGATTAGCGAACTTGCTCGGCGAAGAAGAACGCGAAGTGTTGATAAGCGAGTCGGGAATAAAATCAGCAGAAGATATAGATAAACTTGTAAACGTTGGTGTTCGAGGCGTACTTATCGGAGAAACTCTCTTGCGTGCGGATGATATATCAGGCAAAATAGAAGAGTTGTTAGGCCCGTTACCATAGTAGTAGCAACGTTGAGGAATAAGAAAATGAAACCCGAAATTCCCGGACATCTTAAAGGTTGGCTTACGGAGCATAAGCCGGTTTTGGACGATCAGCCACGTAAAGCGGTTACCGCAGAGACAGCTCAAATACCACTTGATAAGTATAGAGTGGAGATTCGAAGATATGACCCCCGTAAAACGGGACTGCCTTATTCAACCAAAGCACAATGCCCGAAATGTGGCAATGTCGTATCAGCGGAATTTGTCAGACACAATGAACAGGTAGTACTTGAGTTTAATTGTCCCGACGACGGAAAAATCAGGCAGGTGCATTATGATAATATTTTTACCAACAGAGATTCTCTGCCTCGGACATATTCTGGTAGGCCTATCGAGCCACTGATAAGATTTCTGCCAAGGACAGTGGAAACTCTCTGTCCGGAATGTTCCGCTGTGATTTTGGGGCGATATTATGTTCGCGATGGTGCTGTGTGGATAGAAAAGAGCTGTCCGGAGCATGGCTATTTTCGCGATTGCGTTAATAGCGATGTGAATGTGTTCGCTAAAGCGAGCTGGTGGAGTTTTGATGAGTCGCCGGGTTTGGTAAATCCGCACGTATGCAATGGTCAGCGATGTCCTTCGGATTGCGGACTTTGTGATTATCATCAATCGCCTGTCTGCCTTGCGAATATCGATTTGACCAACCGATGCAATCTGCGATGTCCGATCTGTTTTGCAAATGCAAATGTCGCAGGATATGTTTATGAGCCGACTTATGATGAAGTGGTGGAGATGTTGCAAAGATTGAGAGATTATCGCCCCATACCAGCTACTTGCGTTCAGTTTAGCGGAGGCGAGCCGACACTTCATCCGGAATTTTTCCGTATCGTTGCGAAGGCATTGGAGATGGGGTTTTCACAAATTCAAATCGCAACGAATGGGATAAAGATGGCAGACGAGGACTTCGCTCGTAAAGCGGCGGAAGCGGGTTTGCATACGCTTTACTTGCAATTTGACGGCGTCGATGACGAGAGTTATCTCAAAACACGTGGTAAGCCCTTGATGAAATATAAGATCGCTGCTATTGAAAATTGCAGGAAGTTCGATATGAAAGTTTGTCTGGTTCCTACGATAGTCAAAGGGCAGACAGATGATCAGGTGCCGAAAATCCTGCAGTTTGCTGTTGACAATATTGATGTTGTCAGCGGTATTTCATATCAGCCTGTTTCGTTTACCGGCAGAATCGATACGAAAGATCTGCAATCTCAGCGTTATACGCTGGGCGATCTTGCACACGATATATCAAAAGCGAGTGGTGCCGATCCGGTGCACGATTTCTTTCCGCTTAGCTTTTCCGTTCCGTTTAGCGAGCTGCTCAGCGTGATATGCGGCGCACCGAAAATTCAGTCTCCTTGTCATACCGATTGTGCGCTCGGTACGTATTTTTGGGTCTCGCCCGATAAGAAACTCTATCCGTTTCCGCAAGTGTTTGATATAGGTAAGCTGTTTTGGGAGATACATCTGCTTGCGAAGAAAATTGAAAAGCGTGGAAAGATTCATTGGTGGGATAAAGTTTACGCTGGTTGGCTTTTTTATAAGCATTTTCGTCGCGATAGGGCACCTAAGGATTTGACTTTCTATCGTATGATACGCTCGCTACGTGGTATGGTGAATAAGAAGGTTGGCAGGGGTCAGAGCGAGCGAAAGAATTATAAGACGCTGTTAGCGGCGGGTATGCACTTTCAGGACAGATACAATTTTGACGTTCAGCGGATAAAACGATGCGTTATTCAATATAGCACTCCCGAAGGGATATTTCCGTTTTGCACTTATAATTGCGGGCCTGTATATAGGCCATTTGTCGAGCAGATGCATGCAAAACGATTTATCAAAAAAGAGCAGGCTGACGGTCAAAGTTCCGATTCTAATGAGCAAGCGGAATCGGTGTATATGGAAACTGGCGGTTAAGCTGACAGCATTTAGTCCTTAGCTTTTGGCTTTTAGCTAATGGTTACGGACTAATAGCTAAAGACTCTTAACCTTTGGCATATTCCACTGTTGTTTCACCATCGACAAAAAAATGTGGAGGTGTTTGCAATGAAACTTGAAAGCAAAACGGTAATCGTAACGGGCTCGGGTAGTGGTATTGGAAGGGCGTTGGCTCTTGAGTTTGCCAAAAATAAAGCGAATGTTGTTTGCTGCGGTCGGCGGAAGGAAAGGCTTGATCAGACCGTTGAGCTTATCGAGCAGGCGGGGGGAGTTGGTTTTGCTGTTGCGACGGATATAACCAAAAAGGAAGACGTTGAAAATCTCGTAACGCGTACGCTTGAAAAATTCGGTGCTATTAATGTGCTTTTCAATAACGCAGGGAGTTTTCAATCTATTGCGGGCGTATATGAAGCTGACCCTGATATATGGTGGACTGATGTTACGGTGAATCTGTATGGCAGTTTTCTCACGATTAGATATGTTCTGCCTCATATGCTCGAACGTAATGAGGGTATAATTATCAATATGAACGGCGGTAGGCCTGTTGGCGGAACGGGCTATGCGTGCGGTAAAGCGGGGTTGATGGAACTTACAAGGATATTGGCGGAAGAGTTGAAGATATTGCAAAAAGATGTGATGGTATTTTCCGCAGGACCCGGGCTGGTCAAGACCGAAATGACTCAGATACAAGCGGATACTGAAGCGGGTAGGCGGTGGATACCGTCAACCAAGCAGGCATTCGAAGCGGGTAGAACAAATCAGCCCGAAGATATAGCACGAGCGACAATTAAGTTGATAGAAATCGCACGCCCGGAATTAAGTGGAAAACATTACAGTCCTAATACGGATTTCTCCAATTTTTGATTTTACTTGAACTGACCGATTTGATTATTCGGGTTTGTCTTTGTCCCATAAGCTTTTTAGCATTTCGATATTGCCACGAATAGCATAGATTTCACCTGTGGTAATTTCGATTTCGAGTTGACGACGTTTATAGCTTTTTCCGCCTGCGATGGTTTTTCCGCCTGTCCACGTAGGCGACCAGAATAATTCATCTCCTATAAGGGGATGACAATCGTTAAAACTATAGCCGGGAATTACCTGTCCCTTTTCGTCGAGTACTTGCACGCGAACACCGCCAAACGGTGAACGGGCGTTTATCCTCAAATCATTCCCTTTGATGTACAAAGGCCTTGTTCGTAGGTATCCCTTTCCCGATGGTGTCGCAAGATAAATAAAACCGTCAAGCCTTAGCGTATGAAGCATAAGAGCTGCATCGGTCAGATTTTGATTTTGATAATGTTCCGCTTTCGAGCCGCCTGAGTAAAATCGAATCTGATTGTTTTCGTCAATCAGCATAGAGCCTACATAGATGCAACCGCCGCCATGCTCGCCGAGTTCGTTTCTATTGATAAATGCAGTATGGAATGTTCGGTTGAAGTGATTGCCATCGTAGCTATATACCAGATCGCAATCGATAGCTCCGTTTGGTAATTGGTGAGTGTTGGGGTCGCAATGAATCCGCCAAAGCAGCCCGATAAATATGTCTTCATATTCGATAACAGGCATACCGTAGAATCCGACAAGAGGCGGATCAAGCGGGTCGGGGTGCATAATCAATTCCGGTTCGGTAAAAGTTTTCCAATCTTTCGTATGGAAAAAGAAAATCCGCCTATCACCGTTATATTGCCTGACGTTAAAGGTATATGCCTGTTTCAGCGGATTATAGAAAATCGATGTGGGAGTATCGGTAGCAGCTTGATTTTCGAATATGTCGCTTATAGTCCAGCGGATGCCATCGGGCGAGACGACAAGCGCTCTGCAGGGCGGTTTGTCTCCGTCTAAGAAATTAATGAGAAGTTTGAATCGTCGTTGCGGGTCAGACTCGTATTTATCGTAATACGCCGGTCCGCCTTCTACGCCACCGATTAGCCCGAAGACCTGATTTTTCGCTCGTACCGGTCCTTCGAATTTTGCGATACCTCGCAGGTCGGGTCGTCTCCAATGGATACCGTCATCGCTTTCCGCATAGCAGATTATAGGTTCACGTGGTAATACGTTTTGGTCGGTACAGTCGGGGATATCATAAGAATCGATATTCAATGCCGGTGGAGAGGCTCCGTATAGTCCTACGTATTTTCTCGTTTCCGGAATTCGCACCACAAGGGGAAAATCCCAGCAACCCTCGCACAGTTCATCTTCGAGAGTTGCTTCGGGAACATATTTAGGCCTGCCAAGCTTACGCTTGAGATTATTGTAGGAAATAAGTTTCCAGTCGTCGAAGAAGTGTATGTATCCCATCAATCACGCCTTTCGAGTACAATGCCGTCCAGTATTGAAAAAGCAGAGCGATGCCTTTGTACAACATCGCTCTGTTGTTTGAACTTTGTTTTATCTCGATAACATTACTGTGCTAAGATGCTTTACTAAAATCGTTTACGGGCTGCTAAACTTACCAGAGATGATAAAATTATTATACTTGCCGGTTCCGGTACAGGAGTATATGTAAGTTCAAGTACCGGTCCATCGTGGCTTGTATTTTCTCGCGATGCAAAATTAGGATCGTTTGTTGTCTTTTCTCCGCCGGCGAGCATAAAAGTGATAACCTTATCGGTGTCGGTGTTGATAAAATCAGTCAGCGCCTGCGATGAAAACGTAACGAAAGTATTGTTGGTATCGGGTTCTCTTGCCGTTGCAAGCACACCAGTCGCATCGGAATTGAATCCGTTTTCGCTTGCAGTATCATTGCCAGGTGCGTTATTCCAAGTCAAACCATCGGACGGAGGGTCGCCTTGATGGCTTCCTGAGCCTTCTGCCCAATCTTGTCCGGAGGCATTATCTTTCAACCCGTAAATATTAAGCTCAACAGCGTTATGGTTACCTGAGAGATAGAAGAGCTTTACTGCTGCATCTGTTGCAGATGAAAAGTCAGCAGGCAGTGTGAATTTAATATAAGTTTTGTGTGAATCTCCGTGATTATAGTAGCGAACTTTGAGGGCGTCATCGTAGCCATAGGCATAATCCGAGGCACCCCAGCCTTCGCCTACCGTATCTCGCCATTCATAAATAGTCGAATCAGCGGTTGCGGAAATACTCGCCGTGGTTGCAAAAGCTTGAGATGCCATTACAAGGGCGATTGTTGCCATCAACAACATCATAAT
>WFQY01000097.1 GCA_015486815.1 Phycisphaerae bacterium
ATGTGTATAAGAGACAGCCATTTAATTTTATCACAATGCCGATAAGGATAATAGCGAGTAATCCGAAATTAGCGGTTAGGTGAGGTGAAAATGATGTTGCCCATAGCGGAAAATCCGGTAATGACAAATTTGTCAGATTATCTGTTCTTTCAGCAGCCCGAAATAATTTACGGCAGCGTTGTGTTATTCATCGCTGTTGGCATTCTGTTTTGGCTCTTTGGCAATCAATTTCATCGCTTGTTTCTTACGGTGTTATTTTTGGGCTTTGGTATTTTAGCGGGCTGGTATCTTGCGGGAATATACAACGTTGATGTCTTCTTATCGATGATTATCGGTGCGTTACTCGGAGCGGGGCTGGGATATTGGTTTTTCCGTCTTTGGTTAGCAATACTGGGGGCAATATTGATATGGATAGTACTTACAGCGATAACAAGCTGGCAGTTTGCAATACCATATCTTCAATTGGCAGCAAGCGAATATGAAAATAGCTTGCATCAGGGAATAAAACTTATGCCCGACACCACTTCAATGCCTGGTGAGTCATTGACTAATCATTCGGATAGACCCGGACAAGCATACGCTATTATCAAAGAATTAGTTCCGAAACTTTCACCTCGCGAATATAAAAATTGGCAAGATTGGCGTGAAAATTTTCTGCCCGTATTGCAACGGATATTTTCTCAGCTCAGGGTCATAATTCCGCATCTTATGCTAAGCACATATCTGTTAGCTGGCATTGCACTTGTCATAGGGGTAGTACTCGCACTGCTTCGACCGACATTTTTGAATATTTTCTATACATCCCTGCTCGGCGTATTGCTGATCTGTTTCGGAATATTTATTCTGTTAATATTGAAGA
Source organism: Phycisphaerae bacterium (assembly GCA_015486815.1). Lineage (GTDB taxonomy): Bacteria > Planctomycetota > Phycisphaerae > JAAYCJ01 > JAAYCJ01 > S014-18. Next base: position 860 of record WFQY01000097.1, read on the forward strand.
AGACCGAACAAATGAGTATATTAACTGCATATCCGTGGATAGGCGGATTGATACCCGCGCTAATGTGGATTGGCGGGATGTTTGTACAATATTATAGGCTTCCCGAACAAGAGGAAGACGAAGAAGACGACGACGAAGAGGAAGAACCCGCACCACGCAAGTCAAAAGGAAAAAAGAAATAACAATGTTGCAAACAAATAAATTTCAGCTTTTATATTGGCTCGACTCGATAAGCAGACTGCCATTAGCTCTCGTGCTGCTCATTTTGGGTTGCGGAGTATTATTTTTGGTATATGGAAAGATGATTTTCCAAATAGCTATCGTTTTGAATGCTGCGGTAATGGCGGGATATATTGGCTGGTCTATCGGATTGCAAACAGGCAGACCTTATTTATGGGCGATAGGATTTGCGATAGTTTTCGGGATACTTGCTTGGCCTATGCTTCACATAGCTGTCGCTTTTTTCGTGGGAATGGTGGGAATGACATTATTGGTGCAATTAGTATTCATTTGGCCTAAATTATCGGAACTCACGCCGATTTTGGCAGCTATCGGATTTATCGTCTTTGCCATATTAGGATGGAAACTTCTTATTCCCGCGGTGATATTATTCACATCTCTTGAAGGTGCGACGATGACAACCTTGGCAACGCTTGCGATAGTAAATCAATTCGCAGGTAGCAACATAAACATTCGCTGGTTGGTATTTGGTAAAAGTGCCATTATTACCCTGATAATTTTCGCCCTAACGGCAGTGGGAATAATATATCAGATGAAATCTTTTGGTGATAAACCTCCAATTACAGCCAGTTCGAACAAGTAATATCGTAATTCATTTATGTCGCAATTTTATTCCTTTTTTCCGCCCTGCCATTTTTCACGCACATAATAAATTCTTCTGCCTGTCGATTCGTGATAGATTCTCGAAAGCACTTCGCCAAGCAGCCCCATCGATACGAAACTTACGCCTATGATTATCATAAAAATCGCAAACAGAATCATAGGCCCGTGCATCGCCATAATATCTATACCGACGATAATTTTCCGCCAAAGCAGATATACGCCAAGCACACTTCCGACGAAAAAGCAGGCTAACCCTATTAAGCCGAAAAATTGCAGCGGACGTGTAAGATAGCTAAGCAAAAATTTCACCGTAAGCAAATCGAATAATACGCGAATAGTCCGACCGATTCCATATTTACTTTGTCCGAACGGACGATTGATATTTTTTATGGGCAATTCGGTAATTTTCGCACCTACCGAGCTTGCAAGAGCGGGGATGAATCGGTGAAGCTCACCATAAAGCCTAACATTTTTTATCACTTCCGCACGATATGCCTTGAATGTCGTCCCGAAATCGTGAATATCGACACCGCTTAGGTATCGCATCAACCGATTTGCTACAAGCGAGGGAATGCGTCTGATGAAAAAGCTATCCATTCGTCTGGCTCGCCAGCCTGAAACTATATCATAGCCTTCGTTTATCTTATCGATAAAACGAGGTATTTCATAAGGGTCGTGCTGAAGGTCAGCATCCATTGCGATAATAATCTCACCACGAGCAGCATCAAAGCCAGCTGCCAATGCGGGTGTCTGACCGAAATTTCTGCGCAAAATGATAAGTCTGACAGAGCTATCGTCTTTGCAAAGCTGTTTTATTATCTCGACGCTTCTGTCGGTACTGCCATCATCAACTAAAATTATCTCGCTGGTCATATCGAGCTTTCCGAGTACAACCTTAAGCCTGCGATATAACTTCTCGATTGAATCTTCCTCGTTATACACAGGCAGCACAATAGACAAATCGAGCGAACTTTCGTCTATTGTGGAATTTGAAACATCTGAGGTATTTCCCGAAAATTTATCATTGTCAATATGTTCTTGCATTTTGTTATATACTCCTTGACTTCGCTATCGGTCAAAATATCAAGTTCTTCTTTTCGCGACTCTATGAGTCTGGTCTGTTTTCTGTCAAGTCCATCAGGCTTGCCCGGATGCATCATAATTTCAAATATGCGAGCCACAGCTTTTGTTTCGGCTATGTACTTTAGTGTATTCAGAAATCGTTGCTTTGTCCAATATCCGGTTTGAGGAATTCCGATAAGCCGATGAGGAGTAGTCAGCTTATATTTAATATAGGCAAAGTAAATTCCACCTATCATAGACATCGGTGTAAGCACACAAAGGGCAGCTCTCGCTTTGAGATTGATAGGCCCGACAAAAGGTACAAACGGATGCTCAAGTGGCAGCCTGACAGCGGGAATATCGAATTCATTAGCCAACTTACATACTATTTCCATAACCGCGGGAAAATAGTGAAGATGTTTGTGAGTATCGATATGCGTAGGATTAAGCCCCTGCATTTTCAGATGCTCTATCTGCGATTTGAAATGCAGATAAAGCTGATCTCGAACCGAGCGCATCAGAGCAGCACTCGCCCAAAGCAAAGGAGTCGAAAATTTAGCGCTACCGTCTTTCTTGAAAATCGAGCTCAGCATCGAGATAGGCAAAATCGGCTGCCAAGGTGTATAGCTAAGATGAATACCAACCTCAAGCGACGGATATTTCTCTGCCAGCGATATCGCATCACGCGTAGCTGGTGCATTGGCAAATAACGTCGTCGAAGTAAGCACACCGTTTAGATGCGATTCGATTATTCCATCGTTGACTCCTCTCGACCAGCCGAAGTCGTCAGCATTTATTATGAGATACTTTTGAGATGTTGCAGAAATATTGCTCATAGCGAATCGAGTAATTCTTTGACTGTTTGGCAGACATAATCGACCTGCTGCTCGGTCATTTTGGTAAAGAACGGAAGAGCTATCGTATGCTGACCGGTATGCTCGGTGATAGGTAATTCACCTTCTTTATGCCCGAACTGTTCACGATAGAACTTCTGCAAATGTATCGGAGCGAAATAACAATTACAGCCGATGCCTCTTTCCGTAAGTTTTTTCATCAACTCATTGCGATTGTCTTCCGAAAACTCGTCAGCCAATTTAATAACAAAGACAAACCAACTCATCTTTACATTAGGAGCAACTTTCTGCAGAATAATCCTATCATCATCTTTGAGTCGCTCGATGTATAAATCCGCTACACGCTGACGATTTTGCAAAATTTCGTCTATCCGCTGCATCTGTGCCCAGCCGAGTGCCGCTTGCAATTCGGACATACGATAGTTATAACCCAATCTTTCGTGAGCAAGCCAACCCGCCCCGTCGCCTCGCCCCTGATTGCGCAAAGCACGCC
>WFQY01000098.1 GCA_015486815.1 Phycisphaerae bacterium
GTTGTATTGACATAAAAATAAAATCTTAATCGAAGAAAGGAGTTTGCCTATGCAAAAAGTAAGTAATGGTAATTTTGGTTTTAACGTTAATGTTGGTTCTTTTTTAACAAGGAGACAAAAAATGAGAAAGGTAATGATGGTAATGTTGGCTGGTGTTGTTGTGTTTGGTATCGCTGGGATAACTCAGGCAGCTATGTACAAGTACGATGATTTCAGTAATACCGCGAATTCGAACAGTTTGTGGACGAAAGATGTTGACTCGAACGGTCATGGTAAGGTGTATTTCAATGATGAAGATGGCGATGGCGTAGGCGTTGGTGTTGCAGATATTAGAATGTACACAGGTTATGCTAATAAGCACGCGTGGATAACATCTAATATGACGATTGATTATCCCGGTAGCGGTGATGTGCGAGTTACTTACGATTTAAAACTCTACCAAGATACTTGGCAGTCGTGGCTTAACGGCTTTGTGTTAATTCTTCCCAATCAAGACAGAGTAGAAGCAACGACGTGGGGTGATTGTGCTGGTGGTGCTAATGCACATAAAGCAAGAATCTTGAGTACCTTCGGTGGTAATACCAGTTATCAATGGACATCAACAGCGCTTTCGGTAAATACATGGTATCACTATGATATAGTTGCCAATGCCAGCGGAGTGGTTATGAAGATTTATCCACATGACCCATCTGGCAATAATGACCCCGACTGGTATGTCAATAATTCTACGCCGAGAGATACGTTGAGTGCTTCTGTTGGTTTGTCAGCTGGTAGCTATGTTATGAAGTTTTATGTTAATAATTATTCCGGTGATGATACATCGAGTAATCCTCGTGCGAACATCTATGTTGACAATGTATATACTAACGTACCCGAACCTGCGACAATCGGATTGCTTGCAATTGGTACGTTGGGATTTATCCGCAAAAAGTAAAACGTAAGCAGTCGGCTGTAGAATGTAGGCTGTAGGGGCAGACCTATGTGTCTGCCCCAAAGGTCAGGGCGAACACATAGGTTCGTCCCTACAGAGTTTAACATTTAACATTTTTCATTCGTAATTTATTTGGGTTTTTGTTATGAAAAGTCGAAAAAACGGTTTTACGCTTATTGAGCTTTTGGTTGTGGTTGCGATAATAGCGGTGCTGGTTTCGATATTGCTTCCTGCTCTGGGTCGGGCGAGGGAAAGTGCAAGGACGATTCAATGTCTGAGCAATATGCGTCAATGGGGAATGGCACTGCTGCAATATGCAAATGATTATAACGGCCAATTTCCTCGAGCTTGCGCGGGAAGTGCTGGAGATCAGTATGACGGTTCGTGGTTTTCGGTAAGGACGATGCATCAATATCTGCCGGGCAGCTATGATTATAAGGATACGGGAGTTCTCTCAGGGGCGATGTTTATCTGTCCGACATTTCATTCTTCTATCAATCCGTATGCGTATATGACCTATGGCTATAATGCGTATCTGGATTATATCTTTGCCGCTACGAGCAGTATTTATTTCGCTGCGAATAAGGTATCGATGCCTGCTGTCAGATTTGTTATGGGAGATGGGTTAGCTGTCCATACGTGGAATGATAATTGTTCGGTAACGATAAACAATATTAAAGAGCAGACACAACGATCAGCTGGCTTTATTCACGCTGGTCGGGTTGTCGCGCAGGGGCATTATGGCAGCGATACTTTTGATTTGCATAGCGATGATTCGCGAGCGAATATGCTGTTTATGGATGGGCACGCTGAGAGTATCGCAAAGGGCGATGTCGATAGTAAATATCGCGTAGGTGGACAGGACGATTGATTTTGCTAAAATACCTTCCGAGGAGTTTATATGCGTTTTCTGCGGATGCTATTGTGTTTTATAGCTATTGTCTGTCCCGTCTGTGCTGTGAATACTGCGTATGCTGATGTCTCGCACATTTCAAAGCTAAACAAAAATATTCTTGTTATCAAAACCGACTCATTTGAGATTACTTTCGATAAAAAACATAATTTTATAATTACGGGCTTGGCGTTTGGTGGTCAAAGAAATCTTGTAAAGGATTTACAAGTTGTAGCTGACGTTGAAGGTGGGAAAGATAAAGATTGTTTGGAAAGCTATGCTAAAACGTTATCGTATAAGATAAAAAAACTTAATGACCGATGTATCATAACCGTTCATTGGCGAAGTAAATACTTTGATGTAACAAAGACGATTACGGTTTTCAAAAAGTATCGTGTTGTTTGTGTTCATTACGATTTTTATATTATCCGTAAGCCTTATTTGAGGGTATTAGCTGCCCCGCTTATAGACCTATCCGATAATTTCAAAAGTGTCAGCTATGTTGATCGTGCGTGGAAAACTCATCGATGTAGCGTTTCCGAATTGACGTCTCAGCCATTTGGTAAATTTTCGTGTAAAAGACCGGGAATTGCATACGCTGCGGGTAATGGAAAAACCGGCTTGCTTATTATTGTGCCGAAATTAATGAGTGAATATGGCAGTTTCGCTTGGCCGCCTGAATTTGGCAGGGCTCGACAATTGGTGCGAAATTACAATGTCGGGAAGGTAGGGATATTTTTTCCGCATAAGTTAGCGTTTGGCTCGCCCGATACGAGATTCTCAGCTACCGTGGTATTGTCGGTTTATGAGAATGGGAGTATCAAAGCGACAATCGACAAAATCGCAAAGTTGATAAAAATAGAAAAGCCCGTTTTCAAGCCTGTTCCGAAAAATGTTTCGGCACGATACAAAGGATGTTTTGCGGGGGTGAATGTCTGGATTGATTATCAGAGTGGCGTGCATCGTAGGGGTGAAGAGATAGGCAAGGCACGAAAAATCGAAAAGGCGTTTGAGTTATGTGCCGCTAAAAATCAATTTGTTTCATTTCAGATATATGTAAATCCCGCCAGTGATATAAGACTTAAAAAGGTATTGATAGGGGGGCTGTCGTTTGATTCTGAGATTAGGCTTTGCAGGTATATTAAGCTGACTGAGCCGTCAAGGATATTTCCTGAAAGAGATGTTAAAGGTTATCCGTCATATTGGCCTGACCCTCTTGTCAGATTCAAGCCTATGATGCTTAAGGAAAATCAAAATCAGGGGATATGGATAACGATTTATGTGCCTTCATCGGCGAGAGTGGGAATATATAACGGAAAAGTAATACTCGAATTTGAACAAGCTGAAATTCCGATTGATTTTCGGTTACGTGTGTTTGATTTTTCGCTGCCTACGCCTCGGACTTTCAAAAATATTACAGATGTTTATGGCGAGATGATAAAAAATGGGCGAGGGCAAAATCCACGAAGATATGTCGATGCGTATTCGAGTAAAATCGAAGAATTACATGCTGATTTGTTTGCGCGATATAATCTGTCGGTAATAAGCTATTACGAACGGCCATTCAATATCGATGTTATCAAAAAATATTGGCGGAGATGTTCTGTGGTCAATCTGCCAGGCAGCGAAGCGATGATAATATTCGAGGGCATATATTGGCCTAAATATGTGAAGGGAAAGAAATATAATCGTGGCGACGGGGATTATTTTCGAGCTGCTGTTGATACATTTAGAAAACGAATAGATTATTATCGCAGAGCGGGAGTGAGTGGAAAGATATATGCTATCGTAACGGATGATGCCCTCTATCGGAAGAATTTCAGGGAATTTTTGCTGCGGTTTGTGCCAGCGGTAAAGAAACTCGACGATAAACTTATGATTGTCGGATGTGTCAAAAGCAGTTTCGATGATGAGCTTGCGAAGTTGTTCGATGTGGTGATAACGGGAGTTGATTTATCTGATGATGTAGAGCGTTCGCTTGATAGAGCGATGAAAACGGGCAAAATTTCTGCTCGCTGGGCGGTTCTGAATCAATGGACAGCGATAGATGCGAATCCGATTGAGTTACGGTCGGTTTTCCGAAAATTGTTTTTCAAGGGGATAACGGGCAGCTGGAATTGGGACGGATTATGGTTTTGGTTTTTGACGAATGATGTGTATAATCAGCCGAAGCTGAATAACTGGTGGGGTGAGGGATATTTGGTATATCCGCCCGGCGATGATCCTGTGCCGTCGATAAGGTTGGCTCAAATACGTACGGGAATTGATGATTATGAATATCTGACAATACTTAGAAAATTGGGCGATAAAAAAATATGTCGAAGGTTTGAACAGCTCGGTAATATATCATCGGTTGATAATGTATCAGCTATTGAATTTGAAAAATATCGTTTAGCTATCGGCGAAATGATAGAGCGGTTGAAGAAAGGAAATCGTAAATGAAGTTGAATAGCACTTGGCCGATACTGAAAAGTTATGCAGATGAAAATCTCAATTGTATTGCAATGCCGATAGGTGGAATCGGGACGGGCTGTGTTTCGATCGGCGGACGTGGCAATCTTCGCGATTGGGAGATAATGAATAAGCCAGCGAAAGATTCGCTGATAGAGTCGCGATTTTTGCTCACTGGTCGATGTCTTTTTGCCCTATATACTGAAGCGGGAGATTCGAAAGATACGAGGATACTCGAAGGAGTAATTCCACCGCCTTATGAAGGTTCGCATGGGCTTGGTGGTGAGCTGCCCGGATCGCCACGATTTAGGGATTGCTCGTTTCATTGCGCTTATCCCTTTGCGCAAATATGTTTGTCCGATCCCGCTTGTCCGATTGATGTTCGCATAGAAACTTTTAATCCGCTTATTCCGAATGATGTCGATTCGAGTAGTGTGCCGATATGCGTAATGCGATTTGTGCTGAGAAATAGAACGTCCAAACGTATAAAGGCGAGCGTTTGCGGGATTATGAGAAATTTCATCGGGACAAATTATATCGAGGGTAAACCCGAAAAGAACAAGAATATTTTCAAACGAAGTGATAGTCTATGTGGGATTTTTATGTATTCCGAGGGCGTTGATAAGCGTTCGCCATTTTGGGGGAATATGGGAATATCAACGCTGGCTAAGGGGGATATAACGCACAAAATAGGGCTCAAACCTAAGAGCTGGAATGTTTCATTTTTATCTCTTTGGGATGATTTTTCGGATGATGGTAGATTGGAAACCGAATCGGGAGATGAGCTTTTGGGAGCGTTGGCGAAGGCTGTAACTTTGCCGGCGAAATCGGAAAGAGAAATTACGTTTTATATTACGTGGTGGTTTCCGAATAGATATATATGGACGCCTGTCAAGACAAAGTGCTGTGATGGTAAATGTGAATATGACAGAAGTGAGATTGTCGGAAATTATTATACAAGCGTTTATCGTGATGCGTGGGATGTTGCGGAAAAGTTTGTTAAACAGGCGAAGGCGCTCGAGCATCAAACGGTAAAATTCGTATCGACCTTTTGCGAAAGCAGTTTGCCCGATTATGTCAAAGAGTCAGCTTTGTTTAATATAAGCACATTAAAGACGCAGACATTGTTTCGCACGAAGGATGGATATTTCTTTGGCTGGGAAGGGTGTTGTGATAACGTCGGTTGTTGCCACGGCAGCTGTACTCACGTATGGAATTATGAGCAGACGACAGCTTTTTTGTTTGCAGATATTGCCAAAAAAATGCGTGAAGTTGAATTCAAATATGCAACCGACGAACGTGGGTTGATGAGCTTTCGTGTTAATTTACCGTTAAGCAGGGCGCAGGAATTCAGTCAAGCAGCTGCTGACGGTCAGCTGGGATGTATCGCGAAAATTTATCGCGATTGGCAATTGAACGGCGATGATGAGATGCTAAAAGCGCTTTGGCCTAAGGTTAAAAAGGCACTTGAGTTTTGCTGGATTAAAGGCAGCTGGGATTCTGACAAAGATGGGGTTATGGAAGGGATTCAGCACAATACGATGGACGTAGAATATTTTGGGCCTAATCCACAGATGCAAAGTTGGTATCTATGTGCGCTCAAATGTTCAGCGGAAATGGCAAAGTATTTGGGTGATGATAAATTTGCAGACAGATGCCAGAAACTTTTTGAAAACGGTAGTAGGTGGATGGATGAAAATCTATTCAATGGACAGTATTATGAGCATCATATTCAAAAGCCAAAATATGTAAATCGCAAATTGCTGCCACACCTGATGGTGCGAATGGGAACGAAGGATATTGACAATCCGATATATCAGCTTGGTGAGGGATGTTTGGTTGATCAATTGGTCGGGCAGTTGTTTGCACATATCTGCGATATGGGGTATCTGCTGAATTCGTCAAATGTAAAGAAAACGCTTAAAAGCATATTGAAGTATAATTCGAAAAAGGATTTTTATAATCATTTTAATCATATGCGGGTGTTCACACTTAATGATGAGCAGGCTTTGGTAATGTGTAGCTATCCGCGTGGCAATCGGCCTAAGATTCCGTTTCCGTATTTTACCGAAGTGATGACAGGATTCGAATACGTCGCTGGTATAGGGATGATGTACGAAGGAATGATAAAAGAGGGATTGCAAGTTATCGAAGCGATTCGAAAACGCTATGACGGACGAAGGCGTAATCCGTTTGACGAAGCGGAGTGTGGCCATCATTATGCAAGAGCGATGGCTGCTTACGGAGCTGTTTTGGCGTTGTCGGGACTTTGGTATTCCGCAGTTGATAGACATATAAAGTTTACGCCGAAAATCAATCGTGATGATTTCAAGTGTTTTTGGTCGGTGCCTAATGCGTGGGGAAGTTATCAGCAGAAGATAACAAAATCGCGAATGAACATCAGCATAAAAGTATCCGCAGGTCAGCTGAAGTTGAA
>WFQY01000099.1 GCA_015486815.1 Phycisphaerae bacterium
GATTTGCCGCCAAACAGCTATAATTACCATCAGTTATTGAGCTGGTATGCCAACTACCGCTCTGAAAGTATATGTAGTCCAGACCGCCATCAGGACGAACACCATACAGTGCATAATCTTGCACCCCATCAACCGATATTTCAACATACGCAGTGTCACTGATGTGATCGGTTTCCCATTGATGGGTCACACTATAAAAATACACCCTATCCAAACCGGTGGCACCGGCGGCAGCTATTTCATAAGAACTTTGGCTATCAGTAGCTATCGCGTTATACACAGTGTCGCTGATGTGATTGGTTTCCCATTGATGGGACGCGCTATAAAAAAACACCCTATCCAAACCGCCTGCACCGGCAGCAACTATTTCATAAGAACTTTGGCTATCAGTAGCTAGCGCGTTATACACAGTGTCGCTGATGTGCTGGGTCTGCCAGCCGCTCTGACTATATACCCTGTCCAGACCGCCAGCACCGGCGGCATATGCATCCCAATCCGTCACGTTGTCGGCAGCTACGGCACTGTACGGATTGGAGTTTATCGGGGTAACATTCCACCCACTATTAGAATAAACCCAATCGATGTCAGCATAAGCAGACTGACCGATTACAAACAACATAACCGACACCATCAATACCAAACTTACTTTTTTCATCGCGTTTCTCCTTTCATTTAAAAAGCGACAAATGAATTTTCAATTTACAATTTATAATTTACCAACACTCTGCAGTTGACAGCCTACCCTCCTACGTTCTAGCGCCTACTGTCCGCGGCCTACAGCCTACGTTTCTCTCTTCTCTCCTCTCTCTTCGCTCTTTTCTCTTCGCTCTTCTCTCCTCGTTATTCTTCTCGTCGAATCACGAACAATAAGTTTTACCTCGGTTCGGATTTTCTCTCCTTCCCTTTTGCCTGTGATAAGCCCTAACAGCGCATCGATTACTATTTTTCCGCTTTCCATTCGAAGCAAATCGATTGTAGTCAACGCAGGGACGGTAAATTGCGAAATATGCAGATTATCATAGCCCGTAACACTGACGTCGTCGGGTACTTTTAGCCCTTTGTGCTTTAATCCCGAGATAATTCCGATAGCCAATAAATCGCTCGCTGCAACAACAGCGGTGGGTGGATTTTCAAGCTCGCCGAGTTTTCTTCCCGCATATTCTCCCGCATCCATATCATAGCTTGTCTCGATGATGAGCTCATCATCGATAGGAATGCCAGCCTGCGACATTGTCTCGCGATAGCTTTCATATCTCGCGATAGCGGTCTCTCGGCTGCTCTTTCCGACAAAGGCAATACGTTTATGACCAAGTGATAAGAGATGCTCCACCGCTTGTCTTATACCATCATAATCATCGGTCGATACGCTGGTGAGTTTCTTACCACGAATGTCTCTACCTACTATGACAGTCGGAATATCGGTTTTGCGCAAAATCTCACGATCGCTATCGGTAAGTTCCGTTCCTAAAACCATCCCATCTACACGATGAAGTGAAATATCCTCGATGAGTTTTTCGATTGGAATTGCTTCTGTCGAGCTATGGAAGTAGATTTTATAACCCCTCTCAGCAGCTGCCTGTGCGATTGCATGAAAATATTCCATATAAGACAAGTCGTGCGATAGTTCATTAGAGGAAAAGTTAAATACGAAAGCGATGGTTTTTGTCTTCGCGCCAACAAGTCCACGCGCGAGCGGATTTGGGCGGTATCCGTATTCTCGAGCGATTTCGTGGATTTTTTGGCGGGTAGATTCACTTACTCTTTTGCTGTTTCGAAGTGCCAGACTAACGGTAACAGCTGACGTATTTGCCTGTTTGGCGATGTCATATATCGTAACCATCCTTTTCTCACCTTTCGCCTCTAACGCTAATCTTATCGATTAACTAACATTATTCTAATCGATTAAGCAAATAGCGTCAAGAGAAAAATAAAAAATTTCCCATCATATTTCCCCGCTCTTTTTCTGTAGAATAATGAAAAATAAAAGACAAAAATAGTAAAAGGAAAATAAGGGGCATTCAATGCCCCCCGTGGGCATTAGACAAGTACTCTACTCTTAACTTTACCCAATAGGGGGGAGCACCAATTTCGAAGAGCAATCTCTTATCTGAATTTCTTATTCTTTAACCACCGGATTTTTTAGCTGACCTATGCCTTCTATCTCAATTATCACCTCATCACCTTCTCTTAAAAATCTCGGTGGCTTTCGGGCGAAGCCCACGCCTGGCGGCGTGCCTGTCATTATCGCTGTTCTCGGCAGTAGCGTAAACTGCCTACTGAGATAGCTTATCAATTCCGGTATTGGAAAAATAAAATGCGAGGTTCGCGAATCCTGCATTACCTCACCGCTTAATATCGACTTTATCCTCACGTCAGCAGGGTCAAATTCCTCAGGCGTTACAATCCACGGGCCTAACGGACAAAACGTATCAAAGCTTTTAGCTCTCGCCCATTGGCTGTCAAATCTCAGCTGACAGTCTCTTGCTGATACATCATTACCGCAAGTATAACCGAGGATATAATCGTTTATCTGATCGGGCGAAATATGTTTGCATCTTTTTCCGATTACGACCACAAGCTCCGCTTCATAATCGACCTCATCGGGAGCTTCTTTCGGCAGCACAATTGAATCACCATCACCTATTACCGCTGTCGTCAATTTCATAAAAACAACCGGATGGTCGGGAATCTTCATCTTCGATTCTTTAGCGTGGTCACGATAATTCAGACCGATCGCAATAACATTAGGCGGATCGACCGGTGCGAGCAATTTTTTAATTGCTACTTTTTTTCCGGTCAATTCAAAATCGCTGAAAATATCTCCTGCAATTAGCTCCGCTTCCGCTTCAGCTTTGCTTTCGACAGAACCGAATCTGACATTCCCGTCAACATCTTTAAATCGTACAATTCTCATTTCAATCTCCGTAATATCAAAAAAATTTCTTTATCCACTTATCAAAATTCATTTTCGGTTTCCAGCCGAGTTCCTTAACTGAACGACTTAAATCATATATCACCGTAGGTGGAGGAAAATTCTTATCTTCCTTTCTAACACATTCATAAAACGCAGGCCAATATTTTTTCACTACCGAGTCCGTATCTTCTACTGCGTCATACCAATCTTCTTTACGTATCGGCAATTCCGAACACGCCCAATATGGATAAAACCCCGCACCGAATCCTTCTATCTTTTCAATTGCCCTTATATGAATATCTACAAGGTCATCTATCCATATCCCGCAATGTAGGAATTTCATCGCAGCTTCCACCCTATCAAGCTCACGATATACAAATCCTGAGGCACGCAATCCTATTATCTTTATATTTTGTATATATGCGAAATGTTTGCATATCTCCTCCTGCGTTTGTTTGGTCAAACAATACATATCTACTGGATAATCAAATCGATAATCTTCAGCTATAGGCCAGCTATGTACATCAACCTGAACATAATGGCCCGTAGCAGCAACACTACTCGTATGAATGATTTTCTTTATTCCCGCTTCATCTGCTGCTTTGATCACATTCCAGCAGCCTTGAATATTACAGCTGATATATTCTTCGTCGGAATATTGTTTATTCGGATGAATTGACCCGCAATGAATAACCGTGTCAATTTGTTTGTGCTTCATTAAATTGGTCAATTCGTCAGCTTGCAAAGAAAAATCAATCTTGATAAACTCACCTGCAAACGGCTGATTTGGCTCAAATCTATCAATACCTATAATCTCGTAATTATCATCAGTCAACTTGCTTGAGAGATTACGCCCGAGATAGCCACTTGCCCCTGTAATCAATATCCGCATAAAAATATTCCTTTCTCAAACAATATACTCACCATACATTCTGTTTTGTACCGAACAGTACGACCTGAAACACATTAACATTCTCCGGAACCGAACACATGAACCAGACTCCTTCTGCAACGGTTTCGGGCCTTAACCACCACGATGTATCCTGATTGTTTTCGGGATTTGTCAACGGCGTATTTGTTATACCCGGACAGATGATACTAACGGCAATTCCGTCATCTTTAACCTCGCGAGCGACGGTTTCGGTGAATGCGCGTAGTCCGAACTTACTGGCGTTATACGCACCGCAGTTGCCCGTTTCCACCCATACGCTGCGAACCGAACCGACATTGATAATGCGTCCTTTTTTAACGGGTTTCATCATGCGCACTGCCTGCTGAGTACAGAGAAATGGCCCGCGAAGATTCACCTTCATTGTCTTTTCCCACTTGTCAACCGACATATCATATATCGAGTTATCCTGAGCTGTTCCCGCATTGTTAACCAATACATCCAAGCGTCCGAATTCGCTTTTCACAAACTCAAACAATTCTTCTACCTGCTCGAGTGAGGTAACATCGACCGACCGAACCGAAACCTTTCCTTTACATTCGTTCTGCAATGCCTTAAGTTTACCCTTATCCCGTGCTACAGCGATGACATTCCAATTTCGTTCGGCAAATAATTGCGTCGTCGCCTTGCCGATTCCACTGCTCGCTCCGGTGATAACTATGACATTATCCATAATCGCCTTTTCTTAATCAAATCGCCTTAAGACTTCGTTTTGCAATTCTTCTGTCAGATTGACGAAATAATCGCTATAACCGCCCACCCGCACCAATACATCCTGATATTGTTCGGGATTTTCTCTCGCTCGCTCAAGCACTTCCCTGCGCGTTACATTAAATTGCATCTCAAACCCACCTTTTGAAAAATGCGCCTTTACCAAATGCTTTACCGCTAACATAAGCTTATCGGAAACCTCACCTACGGGAATGGTAACATTAACCACCACCGCACCGAATGCCTTTGACAAATCGAATTTTTCCACCGTCTCCAGCATCGCAGTCGGTCCCTTTTTCGCCATCCCCTGAACAGCTGCTAACGAATCGCTCAGAGCCTCGCCCGACAATCGTCCATCAGGAGTTGCCCCTGTGATTTTGCCTAACCTCCCGTGCATCTGCCAACACAAAAATCCCGGAATATATGCAAACCCATAAGGATTCTTATATCTGCTAAGCTCTGCAAAGTAAAACTCCACTATTTCCTTGGCAAGACTGTCAACCTCATTATCGTTCGTGCCATACTTAGGCAGTTTATTGCGAATATACTCTCGCAATTCCACATTATCGGCAAAATCATTTCTTATAATCGCAGCAAATTCGCAAAACTCCATACGACATTCTTCAAAAACGATTTTTTTTATCGCTATCAACGAATCTATCACCGTCGGCATTCCGACAAGCTGAGGATAGAAGAAATAATATTTTGCGCCACCACGCTCTATATCCAGCTCCTTTTCCAAACAATCACGAACAAACAACGATAGAAACGGAAACGCACTTTGCACCTGCCTGCTTGCAGCATATTGATTCATATAACGAACATTTTCGCGAATCATATACGCCAAATAACGCTTTACAATTTCTTTTACCTGCTCGAAGCTTTTTATCTCCGCCAGTGGAACTATCGGCACGTCATCGATAAAATACTCGCTACAATTCCTATGCGCACCTTCATCCAAAAAATCGCTTAACAGCTTATTGTTCGACGAACTTTTCCCTTCGCCTATAAGCCACTCTAACGCACGAGCGAAATTCATATACGTTGCAACAACCCAAATCCCACTACAGCCAGCTGTTGTTATTTCCGTACAGGTGCAATGCACATGCCAACGTGCATCTTCAGGCTCGACACCTGCCTTTATCAATCCATTTACAATTACCCTATCATTAAAAAACGCAGGATGCGAATATCCCGACGATACCATCGCTGATGCTTTATCCAATAAATCTTCAGGCGTATCATCATTCACCGCCAACCCAATCGAAGGATTATGGAGCCTAACCACATCCGCTGCTTCCAATATAAGATACGTCAATTCATTTACCCCGCTTTGTCCATCGCGACTTTGCCCGCCTATCATCACACTTACCGGCGAAATCTCAAGCTCCGAAAGTTTTATATAAAACGCACCCAAAAGTTCGATCGCACGCTCTTTCGTCAATTCTCCCGACTCAATATCCCGACGATAAATATCGATCAAAACCTGATCCAAGCGACCCAAACTCATCAATCCCGTATCATATCCGCTCAAAAGTGTGATAATAAAATATATACTCTGCAACGCCTGATGAAAATTCTCAGCAGGCTCCGTTGGCACTTTCGCAACCACCTCCGCTACATCGTCAGCTACCACTCCCTTAGCTGCTTCGTAATATCTCTTTTGATATGCAATGGTAGCGTCTATACAAATCAGTCCGGCTCGAAGATAATCTTCACGCAAAAATCGATTATGTGTTATTTCCTTCGCTTCTGGATCCGAACCTATTAGCCGCTCAAGTTTGTCTGTCAAAATCTTTCTTATCCCGATGAGCCCTACTCCGAGCAAATCATCATAATCTATCGCCATATGACCCGTAATTCCCCCTAAGAATGGAACAGCCGAACCAACCCATTTTCCACTATCCAAAACATTTTCATCAACGTTAGGCCTAACACCGACGATCAATTCCTCCTGCCTAACGATTATATTACTTATCTCCAAGCCCCTCTTAAACGCCAATGCCCGTCTGATTCCCGGAAACGGAATATGCTTTTCATATATATCCACAGGCAGACAGCGATAAGGATTGATACCTACATACTCACCCCGTTGATGCCTTGCGTTGTACATTCTTTCAAGCTCAGGATACAACGATAATTTTTTAGTCCTGATACCATCAACCGAACAAACATTTTCCATCACTTTATCCTCTACTTACTTTTTTACCCGATGTTCTCAGAATGTTTTCTATTTTATTTATCCTCTCTGTCGAAATTTCAGGCAGATTCCGCCGATGTTCATCGACTTCGCAAAACAACCCTTCTACCTTACTAATCCACAGCCGATGATATGGCAGATATTCAATCGCTACTACCGAATTTAAATCCTTCGCTAATTCCGCAACTTTCTGCCAATGTCCGTCATCTTCTGCATTAAATTCAGGAATAATCGGACAGCGAAAAGTAATCTTCGCTCCCTTACTGTCAAGCCAGTGTATATTATCCTCAATCCTCAACCAACTAATTCCGCATCCCGCTTGATGTTTATTCTCATCAATCTGCTTGACATCGATAAAAAACAAATCAACGACAGGCAGTATTTTTTCGTAATCACCTTTCCCATCGCTACCGTTAGTATCCAATACCGTATTAAGCCCGTTTTCCTTCGCCAACTTCAATAGCGCATAAACAAAATCAATCTGCAGCATCGGTTCACCGCCCGATATCGTCAATCCGCCACCCGATACATCATAATAATGTTTATCTTCAAGCACCTCATCCATAACCGCCCCCGCTGTCATCTCTTCTCCGATAATCTTCAATGCACCAAACGGACATTCCTCGACGCATTTTCCGCAAAGCCTACATTTTTCACGATCAAACTTATGCTCTCCGTCAACCAACAGGTGGGCATCGTTCGGACATACATCAACACATCGCCCGCACATTCGACACTTATTGACATACATAAATAACTCACGCGACGGATTTCTGCTTTCCGGATTATGACACCACCAGCACGTCATATTACAGCCCTTGAGAAACACCGTCGTTCGTATCCCAGGCCCATCATGAATTGCAAATCTTTTTATGTCAAAAACCACTCCACGCTGTTTCTTCATAATCAAAATTTCCTTATCAGACAACTCTATTCTTAGGCTCTCGTCCGTTAGCTAATCTGATAGCTTCTTCCAATACCGACCGTCTCAATCTCTCCATCGCACCGGCGGAATACCAAGCGCTGTGCGGAGTCAATATCACATTGTCAAATTCAAACAATTTATGCTCCGTTACTCCCTCCGCCAAACCGTCAACTATATCGAGACCCGCACCGGATATTTTGCCTGCCGACAGTGCCTCTATCAAATCTTCCGTTACTATAAGCCCGCCACGCGATACATTGATAATAATAGGCGACTTACTCATCTTATCAAAGGCAGCTTTGTTAATCATACCCTTCGTATCTTCCGTTAAAGGCAGATGAAGAGAAATTGCATCCGATTGCGTATAAAGTTCATCCAATTCCAGTTTGTCGAATAGCTTGCTTTCGACATACGGATCATAATAGAAAACCCGTTTGACCATCGGACTAATCATTTCCGCAAATTTCTTTCCGATCCGTCCGAATCCGACCACTCCGAGGGCATATTCGCTTATAGGCTTTATTGGCTTTAATGGCAGGATTGACCACTTACCACTTCGTACAAGCTCATCTGCTAATCGCAATTTTCTCACAAGTGCAAGAAACAACGATATTGCATGGCCCGCCACTTCTTCTATGCAATAATCAGGCACATTCGCTACCGCTATCCCTCTCTCAGCTGCTGCTTGCAGATCGATCGTATCGACACCTATTCCGCATCGCACTATTCCGCGAAGATCCGGATACATATCCATCAATTCATCGTCAACGGGATGGTAATAAGTATTATATATTGCAGCTACGCGTTCAGGATTCGGAATATTAAACATCTTATTTCTATCGCCGTCTGCCAATATCAGCTCGAATCCCTCCCGCTTTGCCAATTCGACCTCTCTGCTGAAATCGCCAAAAACCTGATCCGTTACTAAAATCGCTTTATTGCTCATAATTACTCACCTGTTCATCGTTTAAATGTTAAACGCTGTAGGGGCGAACCTACGTGTTCGCCCTGACCTTTGGGCAGACACATAGGTCTGCCCCTACCGCCAAC
>WFQY01000100.1 GCA_015486815.1 Phycisphaerae bacterium
AATTAGGGCGGACACGCAGGTCCGCCCCTACGGATTTGCATTTTGCAGGAATCTATAATTGATACGGAGAATCGGATTGACGCCGCTAAATACAACAAAACCATATATGAAGATGAGATTCAAGAATTATGATCTCAGTTTGTCTCTTCCGATGCTGAGAATAATCGAGCAAGAAGACTTTGTTCACCAGATGCAGGTTGCGGAAAGCTTAAATATTAATGTTTCGACCGTCAATGTTCACTTTCGCAAGCTTCAGGATGAAGGATTGATTAAGCAAACCGAGCGGAAGCTCTTGAGTGGCAGGGGTAGGCCCACCGAACTTTGGACGATGGAAAGAAGGCGAAACTTCACCGTCAGTACGATTTTTGCAACGCCTATGCTTCATATGGGGTTAGCGGATTTTTCGGGAAAAGTAAAATTGCAGGAAACTTTCGACTGTTCCGAACTTCGCTGCGTTGAAGAGATTTATCCGATAGTCGATTCGTTTATGCAAAAGGCTTTCGTTGAAGTAACGAAGGTATCGGGCGTTATTCGTTATGCCTATGCGGGAGTGCCGGGCTCGCTTGTTCCTGAGACGGGCAAGGTGAGGGCAGCTGTCAATATGCCTGTGCTTGTCGGGCTTGATATGGAAGAGTTTTTCAAAACTCGATACAACATTACTTGTTTTGCTGATAGTTTTGCTTGGGGACTATTTTTCGGGGAAACCCGAAATTTACCCGAAAATACGACAGCTGCGGTCATCGAATGGGATCTCGGTGTTGGAATATTATTCGGCTGTGGTAAGAGGATTTTCAATTTTGAAAACTTACCGTCAAAATCGTATAGATATCTTTGGGATATAGGACACACGAGAATCGACAGAAACGGGCGGAAATGCCACTGTGGTAAAAGAGGCTGTATAGAAGCGTATGTGGGGGGATTATCGATAATAGAAACACTTAACGATACCAATATCAAAACACTTCCCGATCTGATATCAGCTATCGAATCAAAAGAAGAAAATGCTATTATGGAATTACAAAAGTCAGCGTATATATTAGGAAAATTTTTAACATATCCCATTCAGCTTTTAGGTGTGGAAAGGATAATCTTTACGGGATTGTTGGCAGAAGTATTTGACGCTTATAAAGAGAGTTTTGCCGATGGTCTGAAAACGGTTTTCACAGATGAAGAAGCGGACGCACTTTCGCCCTCTGCCAGTTCCGATAGGACAGCTAATTTAATAGCTGGTTCGTGCGAATTTGCCCGTTATGTATTTTTGCATCCGCAGGAAAACATAGAAAGACGAAAAGTACCGTCAACGCTAGGCGAAAAAAGAATAGCGGTTGTTTGATGGTTATGTTGGTTATTTTTTAACAAGGAGAAAACATTTATGGGTGTAAAGAAACAAAGAAATTGGAATTGTTGTTTTGGTGTTTTTAATGTTAATTTTGGTTCTTTTTTAACAAGGAGACTTAAAATGTGGAAAAAAATTGCAGTAAGTATGGTGGTAATGGTTTGTAGTATCGCTTATGCTACTCCTTACATCGAGATTGACGGGCTTGCCGGAGCGGAGCATTGGACTTGAGTCGAAGCGGAAACTTCTACCGGTCAAGGCAGTGGTGGATGGAAAGATTCTCGTGGAATTTCGGGATGGAACGGTGATCCTGATACATGGTCGTTTCCATTTAGTGCTGGCAGTTACGTCGAGTGGAATTTTCATTCGCCCGCGGATATGGGTGCTAATGCAAGACTTTACTTGCGGATGAATACTAACAACATTAAGACAAATACCCTTAAAATAGACGGTACGAATGCTGGCACAATTCAAGATGCACAAAATTCAAGTGGATGGACGTATCCTAATGCAATGGCAGAAGCGAATCTTACAGTTGCGAGTATCTCAAAGGGAGATCACGTACTAAGATTTGAGCGAAGTGGTTCGTATGCTGACCGGAGCTTCGATGGATTCTTCATTTACGACGGACAAATCGACACATCAGCTTCCGATTGGAATACACTTCTACCCGAAGCTGGAGCTTGGTCTTGGCATCTAATTGCTCCGCCTCATAGTGTAAACAGTCCTGAGATAACAGCTACTTCCGCAACCATTACGGGCGTAGGGCTTGAAGATGGAATGTATTTGCAGATAACGCTCGACGGAGCGACGTATAACAGAGGCGATCCGATAGCACCGGGTCAACACGAGCTTGTCGTCAAAATTAAAAAGAGCGGGACAGATCGGGTTTATGGTTTTGCCGGTGCAAATTTCACAACTGTCCCCGAGCCTGCAACGGTAGGCCTGCTTGCTATAGGAGCGCTGGGATTACTCCGCAGAAAGTAAAAAAGAATTGATGATTGGAAGAAGCTGACGCGGAACGTAGAGAATAGGCAGTTAGCTGTAGGGGCAGACCTATGTGTCTGCCCTGAATTTGACATTCAACATTTATCATTTGTAATTTGTCTGTAATTTGTCGTGGAGATATGGTAATGTACAATTCAAATCAACATTCAACCCCAATCCGCCGGTTGGCGGACTTTGCTCAACAATTCAACATTCAACAATCAAACGGTTTCACACTCATCGAGCTTTTGGTGGTTGTTGCGATTATTGCGGTGCTGGTTTCGATTCTGCTACCGGCGCTGTCAGCTGCGAGAGATTCTGCTCGCCAAGCAATCTGTGCGAATAATCTGCGGGAGATAGGATTGGCTCTAAACGCCTACGCTGATGAATATGGTAGATACCCTCGGGCAGACGTCAGAAAGAATAATGGCGGTGCATGGGGCGGAAATGATACTTGGAACAGAATACTGATACATGAGAGATATTTCGATATTCAATATGATTGTTTCAATTGCCCTGCAATCTCAATAAACGGTAAGGGTAGCTACAATGATTATCTTTTGAATAATTTCAAATGGGGTGATGATTATCCATCACGGACGGAAGTTGGGCCAGCAGGACATCGGCCTTCGGAAGTTGAGTTTCCGAGCAGAACGATTTTGGTAATGGACGGTAGAAGTTTCGAGCTTACAAGTCTCGAAGGTGCTTTCGAGGTTAATTATCTTAACGCTAAGCAAGCAATTGGCTCAAATCGCCGAGGAACAGGGAGAGTTTATTATTTCCATAATCTAAAAGCGAATTTCCTATTTTGCGATTATCACGTTGCACCGTTCGAAGCCCCTGCCAAGGTAAACCCGTCCGAAGGTCTTGTCTGGCGAATGTTCGTAATAACCGATGTAGATACGATTCATTATCCGTAAATATTTTTAGAGAAATTGTGTTATGTGGAGGATAACTTTATGTCGTTTACGAGAGTTTCATTGGCTTTTTTAGGAATAATATTCTGTACCGTTAGCACCTACGCTGGGAATGCTCAGCCAATTTCCTGCCAAGATGTATTTTATCAAGCGGATATGGGCGTCGATTTCAGTAATTGGCAGGAAGGATTTTGGGGATTCGCAGGCAAAAAGGGATTGCAATTAAAATATGGCGAGGGTGGACATATATTCGCTACGCTACATAATACAAGCACTCAGCCGATAAAAGTTAATCAACTTGCAATCGATGGCGTCGATTTCGAGCAGGTTTATAAAAATGGTGATATTGTCTGGTGGAAAATTCGTATTAATCCGATACCCGCGGGCGGATTTAGCGAATTTGTAATACGTTTCAGAAATAAGCCCAAAAACAAAATTGCAATTACGCTCGATACGGCAGCGGGGAAAATCACTCTGCCGATAGCTGTTAAACAGATCAACTATTTCTGGCAGTCAATTGCTTGGATTAAAAAGGACAGCAAATTGTTGTTATATGTAAGCTCGCCAATCAAAAAACTGCCTATATCCGACATATTGATAGACGGATTTTCGGTACCCAAAAATACGGAATGGCATAAGCTGAGAGATTTGAATAATAAGACGATCCTACTTGCAATCGTAAGTTTGAAGGTGAAATGGTATCAGGGACAAATCCATCGTATCAGTTTGAGATTTGACAACGGCCAAACGCATACACGATTTTATCGTGCGGTCGATGCGAGATTCATTCATTTCAGTTATGGCTATGCTCCCTCGTATAATCCGAATTCGACAATCAATAATTACAATCGTTTCGGCGTGTTTTTGCATATCAATTTCGGCAGATACGATAAGAAGGGACTCGACAAATTGGCGCACGACGGAATGCAGGCAATTTTCGGCAGCGTCAAGCCGAAAGATGTTATTCCGCTCAACGGTCATAAGGCATTTTACGGCGTTTATCTGATGGACGAGCCTGACTGCCACGATTACTACATAAAACAATTTCCGCATAAGCTACGCATTGGCTATCACGGACGGAAAATTGCACCGTTAGAAAACGAATTTACATTAGCTGCTCCGCACGCACTTGTCTATCTGACGATTGACAATACCTATAAACCTATAAATTGGTACACGTACGGACAAATTGGCGATGTGGTTTCGACCGACCCGTATTGCCTGGGGATAGGTAAACAGCCAAGCTGGGCAGCTCGTGCGATAACACAAGCGTTTTACGGAGCTGCCCCGAAACCGATCTGGGCAATTATCGATGCATTCTATCCGCCTAAAAGAACCAAAAAGAAATTTCCGCGATTCGCTTCGCCCGAGGAATTAAGACAGACGGCATATTACTGTCTTGCTTCGGGTGCACGTGGATTGGGTTATTATATAAATTGCACGGATAGAAAGTTTACCGGCTGGAATGACAATCCGCTGCTCCAAAACGAAATCAAGCAGATGGCGAAAGAATTTCAAATAGCTGGACAATATCTTGCGAAAGGCACACCTGTTGAGATTGTCAGATATAAATCGGATGCTATATTTGCTCGTTCGATACTTTCCGGCAGAAATAATATCGTCATTGTCATCGTAAACAAACAGATGCACAGTGAGAAATTAGGACCTGTAATTCCTCGCATTCCACCTGATACGAAAATAGACGTCAAGATTCCCGATTGGTGGACTAATAAGACGGTAACCGCGAAATTTGTCGGGCCTGGCCTCGAAAATATGCAAAAGCAATATACCGTTAAAAACGGATTTGTTACGATTCCGTTACGATATAACTTTTACGTAGCTGGTGCAATTATCCTTCAATCTAAAATCGAATCTAAAATCGCACAATAGCAGAGCTGTATCTAAATCACATTAACTTTCAATTCTACCGTCGGACAGACGGACTATACGTGATGTACGATTAGCTAATTGCTCATCGTGCGTTACCATAATTATCGTCTGACCGTTAGCGTTCAGGTCGAGCAGGATTTGAAATATTTGCTGGCCTGTTGCTTGGTCTAAATTGCCGGTTGGTTCATCAGCGAAAAGAATATCAGGCGAATTTGTCATTGCCCGTGCGATGGCAACTCGTTGACGTTCACCTCCGGAAAGCTCGCCAGGCAGGTGCCAAATACGTTCTTCGAGCCCCAATTCGGAAAGCACTTCAATAGCATGTTGATATATCGATTGCGATTCTCTCAGC
>WFQY01000101.1 GCA_015486815.1 Phycisphaerae bacterium
AAAATATCAAACGTTCTCTTAAAAATTCTATATACTCACTTCCCGTTAATATATCGCTGTACGCTATCTCGTCCGACGAGCTTTTGCTAACGGTATTAGCCCTCTCGGTACCGATATTAAAATAACCATTTGTTGCAAATGGAGGATCTATATAGATAAGGGTAATTTTTCCTTTTAAGCCATATTCATCCAAAAGTGTTTTTAATACTTCAATATTGTTACCCTGAATCAATTTGTTTTTAGACGCTGCAGCACCTTCAACAGAAATCAATTTAGCCTTTTCTATCCCGTTCAGAATATCTGTTTCTGTCTTTTTGTTTTTATAATGTAATTCCATAGTTCCATCAAATCTGATACAAAAATTCCCTCAATACCAAACTACTCATAATATTGCAGCTTTTAAATGTTGTTGTTAATTGTTTATACATTTTATTGTTACCCTTTATGTATAGAACCCCGTCCAAAATTGCTATTGGTATAGCTTTTATGTGTTTGAGCTTCAATATTTCCACGGCATCATTAAACTGAGCATTCTGGTGCCCACCAAAATCAGTCAAAAACTTAGCTTCACCGATGACATATTTGCCATTGAATCTACCAATAAAATCCAAACCCTTATTGCGATTATAATTCAAATATTTATTAGCAAAATTTCTCATTTCCGCATCACTACCGTATAGTATAGCATTATTTTCCGTTTTGAGAAATTCGTCTATTCGAACAGGCTTGATGCCTAATGCCTTTTTGTTAAGCCAACGCTTGAACAGGGGACCTATTTGTCGGTTAGTCTCTTTCGGTTCGGAACAATGTTTAAAAATATTGTCCAGTCCCATCTCATAAAGTCTGCCGCAAAGTCTGTTTACCGTAGCGGGATTTTTTTCTATAGATGATTTATCACGCTTAAGATATGCAACGTAGGAATCCTTTATCGGAAAAAGATCAAGTTTCAGTAGGCTTGTTAATAACTCTATATTATTTTTCTGATTAAACGCCCTTTCTATATCTTTCCATATGTCTTGGTCGATATTTCTTATTCCTTCCGGTATTGTCGGGTAAACGTAAAACAAGTCATCAAGATAGCTTCTTTGATTTGCATATTCGATGCTTAATTGTATCCAATAATTCATCATCAAATCTTTTTCCATTCGTATTTCTGGCACCATACTAACATTTTTATTTTAATATAGTCATTCTGAAAATCCAAGGTTCGAATATGAAAGACGAGGTTTACACTATCTTATAACGCTATTCACGATTACTCCTCGTAGGAAGTTTTCGATATTGTCGAAAGTTGTATTCAAAATCCGCTCGAGCGACTCTCTGCTGTAAAAGGCTATGTGAGGGGTATAGACGACATTGTCCCTTTCCAAAATTTTGTGAGCGACCAGTAGCGTCTTTTTAGTTTGTGGTATGGAGTTTCGTTTTAATACTTGAATATCCTCTGGCAGAAGCTCTTCACCTTCGATGACATCCAATCCCGCACCTGCTATCTTGCCCTTATCGAGGGCAGCAAATAATGCAGTCGTATCTATGAGTCCGCCCCTCGCAACATTTACGATTATCACACCGTCTTTCATTTTCTCAATAGCTGACTTATCCATTATATGTCTGGTCTTTTCGTTCAACGGCAGCGAAAGAACGATTATATCCGCATCTGCAAGTAGTTCATCAAGCGAAACATATCGAAACCCGATTAGCGTCTCGAGAAAATGATCTCTGTGGATATCATATACGAGTATATTCATCCGAAAGCCGTGCGCTATTCTCGCTATGTGAAGTCCTATCCTTCCGCCGCCTATAACGCCTATCGTCTTTCCCTGAATATCCATTCCCATAAGTGAGCTATCTATCGTATAATCGCCAAGCTGAGTCTTGAGATATGCCCGATGAATATTTCTGGTAAGATTAAGCACCAATCCGAAAGCATGCTCAGCTACCGTGTTTTCACCATAGCTCGGCACATTAACCACAGCTATGTTGCGCTTCTTGCATTCATCGATATCTATATGGTCATAGCCCGTCGAACGCGTAGCTATCAATCGCAAATTGGGCAGAGACTCAAGCACAGCTTTATCGATACGTGAGTAGATAAAAGTGCTGAGAATTTCGGTATTTGAATCTATCTGACTGACATTTTCGCTACTTAGCCTTTCTTCGATTAACCTAACGGTGTGTTTTTTCATTAAGGGCTTGCCAGTGATATACTCTTTTTCCCACGGCTCGACTTCTGCAAAGGTTATAACGCTCATATTGCATCCTCCCGAATATCAACTTACGATAATTATAGTCTGCAAAACCTAATATCCAAAGAACATTCTTGCCAGATAGACGGAAATCGCTGATAATTCTTAACGGTATTTGCGAGGATAAGATTATGCGTATTATAGTTGCAGGTGGTGCCGGTTTTATCGGCTTGCATTTAGCGAAAAAATTAGCTGACGATGGCAACGAAGTTATCGTGGTAGATAATCTATCGACGGGTTCAACTCGTAATGTCGAGATTTTAAAGCAGGCTGGCATAACGGTAATTCAACACGACATCTGCGAACCGCTGAGTTTCAAAACAGCTCAGTTGGATGCTATTTTCAATCTCGCTTGTCCCGCCAGTCCTGTAGATTTCGGGCCAAAGGCGATCGAAATATTATCCGTCTGCTCGAAAGGAGTTTTTAATCTCCTTGAACTCGCACGTAAGCACAGTGCTCGATTTCTCCAAGCCAGCACAAGCGAATGCTATGGCGACCCGAAGGTAAATCCACAGCCTGAATCATACTGGGGAAATGTCAACCCTATAGGCTTGCGTAGCTGTTATGACGAAGGCAAACGATTCGCAGAAGCTCTTACGATGGCATATCACCGAAAGTATAATCTCCCGACACATCTCGCGCGAATATTCAATACCTATGGCCCGAATATGCGAAACGATGACGGACGCGTGCTGCCAAACTTCATCAGCCAAGCATTCAAAAATCAGCCTCTCACCGTTTATGGCGATGGTACGCAGACAAGAAGTTTCTGCTATGTCGATGACCTTGTCGATGGTTTGATTAAATTGATGCTCAGTGATTACAATGAGCCTGTAAATATAGGCAATCCCGATGAGATTACGATACTTCAGCTTGCCCGAGAGGTAATCGACCTTACCGGTAGTACAAGCGAAATAAAATTTCTTCCACTGCCCGCTGACGACCCGAAACTTCGCCGACCCGACATTACACTCGCCAAAAAAATTTTGAATTGGCAGCCTACGACAGATAGAATTACAGGAATAAAAAGTACCATAAAATATTTCAGAGAAATACTCGGATAACGAAAGTTTTATTTTGGAGAAATCCATAAATGGATGCAAAATTTACATTAGAATATTGGATAGATGATGGCTGGTATGTTGGCAGGCTTAAAGAAGTTCCGGGCGTTTTCAGTCAGGGCGAAACCCTCGAAGAACTCGAAGCAAACATTAAAGAAGCATATCATCTAATGGTCTCGGATGAACAGATTTCGCTTCCTGAAAACATTCAGCACAAAGAACTGGAGATAGCAATTTGAAACGCAAGGATTTTATAAAATTTATAATTAAGGAAGGTTGCTATCTCAAACGGCACGGAACAAATCACGACATCTATGTAAATCCTAAAACGGGTAGAAAAGCCCCTATCCCGCGTCATAAGGAGATTAAAAATACACTTTGTGTTTTGATAAAGAAGCAACTCGGTCTAAAATAAGGAATTTGTTGATATGATAAAACTCGGGATAATCGGAGCGTGCGGACGGATGGGCAGGCGAATCGCTACATTAGCCAGCGAAGGTGATAAATTCGAACTCGTCTGCGCAATAGAGAAAAAATCGCATCCGCAAATCGGACAAGATTACGGAATAGGCAAAGCAGGTGTGAAAGTAACTGACGTTATGCAGGCTTCGCCCGATGTACTGATCGACTTTTCACTACCCGAATCTACGATGCAATGGGTGGAGATTGCATCGACACATAAGATTCCGATGGTAATAGGTACGACGGGTTTATCCGCTGACGAGCTTGACCGAATAGCATCAGCTGCACACGACATTCCAATCGTTCAGGCTCCGAATATGTCGGTCGGAATGAATCTGCTGTTCAAGCTAGCAGGACAGGTAGCGAAAATTTTGGGCGACGATTACGATATTGAAATTGTCGAGCAGCACCATCGCTTCAAAAAAGACGCACCGAGTGGCTCTGCTATGGGGATATTAAAATCCATCGCACAAGCGAAAGGAAAAGACCCCGACGAGCTTGCTATCTTCGGACGTCAAGGCAAAGATGCTTTGCGTAAACAGGGTGAGATCGGGATCCATGCTGTCAGACTCGGCGATACCGTCGGCAAGCATAGCGTATATTTCGGCAATCTCGGCGAGACGATAACTATCTCGCATTCCGCACACAGCAGAGACACTTTCGCACGCGGTGCGCTACGGGCAGCTGAGTGGATTATCGGCAAGCCAGCTAAGTTATATTCTATGCAGGATATCTTATTCGGAACGAAGGAATAAAAATGCCTATAAGATTTTATTGTGATAAATGTCATAAACCGCTCGAAGTTACCAGCGATTTGGCTGGCCAAGAGGTGATGTGTTTTCATTGCAAATCGCGAACTTATGTCCCTACCACCAGTGAGCCCGAGCTAATGAAAGATAATGTGATACCCGCTGACCATATTACGGACGCTGACGCCGGCGATGATGCTCTCGTCAAAAAATCATCAGGCATATCGACAGGTACAATCGGACTGATACTGTCAGCTGCTATGCTCGTTACGCTGATGGCGTTTTTTATGTCGGTAGCGTCTGAGATAGGACCAATCGTCAGATCGGCAAAATTCAAAAAACTGACCGAGCAACAGCAAGCTAAGCGCGTCCGCAAGGAAATTCGACGTATCACTCATACCACCAAATTTATTGCACTCGCGGGGCTATCAGCGGGATTTTGGCTTACGGGTGTAATTTTTTCACTCATCGGGCTTGTCCGGCGCAAAGGGCATATTTCCGGGCTCATCGGACTTATTATCTGCAGCGGTGTATTGCTGGCAATCATCAAGAATATGCGATGATGGGTTTTTCCGACCACGTATTGCGCTCGATCATCTCGCCACCGATAATCTCAAGCCACGCACAATATCCGCCATAAACAGGATTAATCCCGACATCGACACCAATCAACTTATCGTCATACCGCTTGACAGTTTTGCCCGCTTCGAAGCCCGGCACAATAGCAGAAGGAGTATGCCCGACAATCATTCTCTCAACGTTGAGTATGCTCAGCGTATCCGCTAACATCCGCTCGTTTTGTTCTTTCGTTGAACTGATAAGTCTGCGATTCCACAGCGGACCTATCGGCGAGATGATAGGAAGGCTGACGGAAAAGTGTTGATAATCACGCTCATCATACATACACACTTCCATAAGCTCGTTAAGTTTGTCTATTCCGTATTCCGCCCAATATGGCTCAAGCCCTGCGTGCGTAAAAAGAATATCATCTATGACGATAGCTGTCGGCAATTCTCTAAGCCAACGGCCAAGTCTGTTTTCTTTGGCAAGCGCCTGACAAAATTTTTCTTGCGGATCGTCAGTGAAATTCAGCGTGGAGGTAAAATTATACATCTCCGAAAGTGTAATATATTTGAAACAGTTATGAGTGATCATCGCTTCGTGATTTCCAAGCAGAACCACCACCCGACCACCAGCTTTACGTGCTTGCGATTGCAAATTCATAAGCAGATCGCAACAGAATTTTCCGTTCGAGCCACGTCCGAAAATATCTCCTATTTGCACTACGACAGTATCGCCAGCTACCCATTGCAGACGCTCATCTACGATGCCAGCTGTCAGTAATATCGAAACCAGACCGTCGTAATGACCATGGACATCGCCTATAACGACAATCCTGCCCGATGAATTCAGCCGTTGATAAGAAATTTCCGTCTCACTCATAACAGGGATTTCTCCTGAAGATAGCAGAAACCATCTCTGTTGAGTCCATCGGCAGAAATTAGGGGGTGGATTAGGTGAAAAATCGCTTGACAATACAATAGTAGTTATGCGGAACGAACCGACAATGAGTGTACTTCTCGGTCCAAACGATTTTTGAGAAGATCCTCTGTTTTTTCAATATCATACCTGCTCTGAAGATTCATCCAGAATTGAGCGGACATATTGAAAAACTTCGCCAGCCTCAGAGCGGTATCAGCGGTAATCGATCTTTTGCCTTTGATAATTTCATTAACCCGTCGCGGAGGAACGTTAATTTCCTTTGCCAACCTATATTGACTGATACCCATCGGCTTAAGAAATTCTTCGTATAATATTGTCCCCGGATGTATGGGTGAAATCTTTCTTGTCTTCATTTCAATATCCTTTCAGCTTTTAGTGAAATGCACCTGCGTTATGCTTTAGAAATTTTACCTATGTGAAAAATCGCTTAATTATTTCAGGTACATCAGGCAGGGGCGGTTTGTCGAAGACATATAGATTGCCTTCTTTGCCTGCGGACTTATAGGTGCTACGAAGAATGTCTATCTGCTCGGTCAAAGTTAGCATCTTATCGACAGGCGGTTTCGATTGTGTATTGTTAGGCGGATTCAATATAGCTATAGGCCTCGGCACACAACACTGACCAAGTACCAGCCACGGATTGGTACCCAAATGCAGATACGGATCTCTGAAAAACGGAGCTTTTCCGGTAAAGCTGATAAGAGAATCTTCCTTGCCCATATAATCGATTATTATGCCACTTATCCTCTGATCGATAGCTCCGCAGGCAAGACCGACAGATGAAATCTCTCCCGAAATCACCAAAACGATAGGCTCACCTTCTATCTGAAATTGATGCTCGATATGGTCGATTATGCGTATCAGATCGGAGGCGATAACGCCACCGAGGCATCTACCACCATCGAGATAGACCTGTGCGAGTTTGTAAATATCATTGCCGAACGACTCGCTTGTGCGTATCGAAAAACATCCGCACGCTAATCCCGCTGATGTTATCTGCCCACAAAAATTCTTATATTCGTTATCATCCGCCCGTTCGAAAATTTTTAAAACGAACCCTGCAGGCTGATTCGTTGCGGTCTTCGCAAGATTGATCGTAAGTGGAATATTGATTCCCGGCTCGGTTTCCACCTTCCAAAGCTGAACAACGTCTTTGTTATCCGAGCTTTCAGCAAGATTTGCCCTCGGCGGGCCATATACGGTAGGAAGATCAAGGCTCAGTGCCTCCTTTACATTTACCCGCATATGCCCCTGCCAGAACCAGAGCTGATTCGAATCGCCCTGACTGAAATGCGATTTGCCCTTTCCCGACGAGAGCAATCTCTCCACATTGCGCTTAATCTGATCAGACCGCTTGGCCATAGCAGACCTCCCTGCAACAAACAGGCTCTATTGGTCGGACAAACATATTCACCCGACACTTAAATTTTCATACCTTTCTGTATTTTGTGCGGGCAGCTTCCGTCCCGTCAACAGTCCTGTAAATCTCATAATCCCCGAATATATTCGGAGCTTCTTTTTGCATCAACTTCAATATCGCAATCGCCAATCGACGTATCTCGATGTCAGCGGCTTCATTCGCGCGAAGTTCGATAAAATTCCTCAATGCACGTGCATTCGCTGTAACGAAAATTTTCGTCTCCGTTGCGTTAGGCAATACCGAACGAGCTGCCTGCCTGGCGAGCTTGCGACGCATCGTCTTATCAGGAAAGTCCGCATATTTTTCGCTTAGCTTATCGACCAGCTTGATATAAGATTCTCGTGTCTGCTCGACCGTATCAATCCATAATTTATGAAGTTCATCATCCTCAGCGATACAATCGGGCTCGACAAAATCCGTTTCCGTCTCATCGACATAACGCTGAGAAAGTTGACTGTAAGCAAAACCGATTCTGTGCCTGACGAGTTCGTGAGTCAAACTGCGAGAGACGTTGGTTATAATAAAATTCCATACAGCATGCTCTAACACCGACCCATGCCCTACCTCGAGTAGATGATGAATATATTCCTTATTCGTCTTGCGACCCTTACCATACGAAAGATAGCAAAGCCTGCCTGCTATCTCGCACATCCGCTCCGACGGTATATCGCTATCAGTTTCCCACGAAAAATCATTATCCATGAGAAACTCGTCAAGTCCTTCGGTATTTACATTCTGTCTGCCTACAAGATAAACTTTCGGCTCACGCAATATCCGCATAAAATAAAACTCCTTACAATTTTATATACTCACGTCGAGCGCGATTTGCAACCAAAATCATTTTATACTTTAACGTTTATGTGCGATTATCATTCGCCTGTTTTGTGCGGCGCCCGTGGCATTGCAATCAATCCCGTGCGAGATAGCTGAAGTATTCCGTATGGCCGACATACCTCGATGAAGGCTTCGATTTTTTTCTCCGTACCGGTGAGTTGAATTATCAGCGATTTACTGCCGACATCGACAACTGTTCCGCGAAATACGTTTGTAAGTTCGAACAGGTCGCTTCGCTTTTCAGGCGGGCAATGTACCTGTATCAAGAGAAGGTCTCGCTCGACACATTCCTGCTCGGAATAGTTTCGCACCTTAACAACGGTAACTATCTTACCAAGCTGTTTTCGTATCTGCTCGAGAGTCGCCTGATCGCCCGAGGTTACTATTACCATTCGCGACAGGGACGGGTCTTCCGTCCTTCCGACGACGAGCGAATCGATATTGAATCCGCGGGCAGCGAACATTCCCGCGACGTGAGCGAGTACGCCTGGCTGATTTTGAACCAGAACGCCGAGGATATTTTTCGTTGGTTTATTTTCTTTATTTATGTTACTCATTTGCTTTCTCCTTTACGCCAATCGTCCCAGTTCCATTTCGTGCAAGCTCTTAGCCGGTGCAACCATAGGCCAGACGTTCTCTTCGGGCTCGACATGGAAATCCATAAGAACAGGCCCATCTTCTTTGAGTGCCTGTGCGATAACATCCTCGACCTGATTTTTGTCGGTAACGACAATCGCTTTTATTCCGAATCCTTCCGCAATTTTAGCAAAGTTGGGCAGATACATCTTTGTCTGCGAATATCGCCTATCGTAAAATAATTCCTGCCACTGCCTGACCATTCCCTGAAACGTATTGCTAATCAAAGCGATTTTTATTGGCAGTTTATATTGAGCAATAGTTGCCAATTCCACAAGCGTCATAGAAAAACTGCTATCACCGTCGATATCGATTACAATCTTATCGGGTCTTGCAATTTGTGCTCCGATAGCAGCTGGTAGTCCAAAACCCATCGTTCCCAAACCGCCCGAGGTTATAAACTGACGCGGTGTGGTATAATTGAAGAACTGGGCAGCCCACATCTGATGTTGGCCAACGCCTGTCGTAATAACCGCATCTCCGTCAGCCAACCTGCCAAGCGTCTCGATTACATATTGAGGCTTGATGGTATTCGATTGTGTATCATATTTAAGAGGATATTTCTTTTTCCACTGCTCTATCTGCTCAAGCCAATCCGTACGCGGATTGGGTTCAACCAGTTTTACCAATTCGCCGAGTATCTGCTGAGCATCGCCGACAACGGGCACATCGACTTTGACGTTCTTCGATATCGAAGCGGGGTCGATGTCGATATGTATAACCTTTGCGTGCGGTGCGAACGTATCGAGCTTTCCGGTAACTCTGTCATCGAAACGAGCGCCGACAGCTATAAGTAGATCGGACTCTTGTACCGCATAATTCGCATACGCTGTCCCGTGCATACCGAGCATCTTCAGTGCCAGCGGATGAGTTTCGTCGAAGGTGCCAAGCCCCATCAATGTTGTCGTAACGGGAATATTCGCTTTTATCGCAAGCTGACGAATCAGGTCGCTCGCTTGAGATATTATCACTCCGCCGCCGACATAAAGCACCGGTTTATGCGATTCGTTGATAAGATTCGCTGCCAGCTGAATTTGTCTTAGATGCCCTTTGAATCGAGGCCTATAGCCGGGGATTTGCATCTCCGTATCGATAGGTCCTTCTATCTTTCCACTCGATATATCAACCGGAATATCGATAAGCACGGGGCTAGGCCTGCCTGTACGTGCAATATGGAAACATTCCTTTATTATATGTCCGAGGTCTTTTATGTCTTTGACCAGCACATTGTGTTTTGTGATCGGTCTGGTAATGCCGGTAACGTCCGCTTCCTGAAATGCGTCGTTACCGATGAGATGCGTTCGCACCTGCCCCGTAATTGCGACGACAGGCGAGCTGTCCATATATGCGGTTGCGAGTCCGGTTGTCAGATTGGTAGCTCCGGGTCCGGAAGTCGCAATTACCACACCTACCCGACCGGTCGCTCTTGCGTAAGCGTCCGCTGCGTGTGCTCCGCCTTGTTCGTGCCGTGTGAGAATAAACTTGATAGGCGAATCATAAAGCACATCGAATATCGGAAGCACCGCTCCGCCAGTATAGCCGAAGATGTGCTCGACTCCTTCTTCGATAAGTACTTGGTGAAGTATCTGTGCACCGTTCCAGACTTTACCCGCCTGTGAGAGTGGAGACTGAGACGAACGAGAAGAAACTGTACTTTCCGCTTTCTTTGCCATAGTTTTTATCCTTTCCAATAGGGTTCCTATGGTTATTTCGGGTACGCCGAGACCGTCCCAACGATGACCCGGGCGGCCACCCGTTAAGGTGTTCGCCACGCTGAAAACTCCCGTTCAGCGTAACGTCCCGCCTTTGTATATTTTGACAATTAAAAGCGTATTATAGCGCAACAATCAATTATAGTCAAGTTTTTATACCTTAACGAAATCGCCCAATTTTATATTGTTTTCTTTCTCTATTTCCATCAGCCGATGTACCCGCTGAATATCTTCTTTGATTCTCTCGCCGAGTTTCAATACGTAAGGTCTGCCTTCAAGCCGAGCTTGCAGGTCATTAAGCAATGCCTGCCAATCACCGTCATAGAGCTGATAATTGCATACAATAAGTACTTTATCCTGCTCTGTGAGACTATTTAATATTGCCTCGATATTTTGGCTGGACATAGTTCTTTGATATTTATGGAACTCAACCCTGCGGATAAACAGATTCAGCGTCGGTCAGCCGCCGATGAATCAACTCGAGCAGATATTTTTCGAGCAACTTATCTTCGCCGATATCTGTCCACTGGACTATTTTTGACGATTTCGGTGTCGCGCCGGTATATATCGGAATAGTGTCCCTAAACGCTTGTATTACCCCTGACGACGTTGTGATCTGTCGCTGAGGCTGATTTTTTCGCTGAACATGTACTTTGACCTTTATTTCGATTTTATCTTTTCCCGCCTTCATAAAGTGCACTTCGACTATTCTTCGCATCGTATGAAGCGAGCTTTCCGCCCACTGATACCAGCCTTGCGCATCATCACGCCAAAATTCAAACCACTGCTGAGATACGGTCGGGCGAGTAATTATTATTCCCGTCCTTCGGTCTTGTCTATCGGGAATGAAATAATGCTCGCGAAGCACTTCTACGATTTCATCCCACGCAGGGTCAAGCTCGTCAGCTGGAATTATCAGGGCGATTGGTTTCGGCTCAGATGCAGCTTTCGATGTACTACTGCTGCACCCCGCCAGTGATATAATCACAACACTGATGAAAAAAATACATATATGTCGGTAATATCCATACATTTTCATATAGAGAATAATACTTACATATCAATAGCTCTGCAAGAAAAAACAAATCTATTTTATGGAAAATTTCGTTTTTTCATTAAAAAGGTATTGACAAAATCTTTCGGATACGCTATTATATGTGTAGAATGGTTTATCGATTGCTCACTGTTAGGCTATCGATAAACCAGAGAGGGTATGTTTATGGTGCAGAAACAGCGGAACAAAAAAGCTCAAAAAGCTGTTACAATTCACGACCTCGCACGCCAACTTGGCGTCTCCGCTACTACCGTCTCACGGGCATTGAATAATCGGGGCAGAATGAGCAGAGAAACACGAAAACGTATCCTCCAAACAGCTTCCGAATATAATTATAAACCCTCTCTTATCGCCAGAAGCCTGATACACCAACGGACAAAGACCCTCGCAGTAGTCGTGCCTATGATTGGCAATACCGCATATTCCCCTATGGTGCGGGGAATAGAGCAAATAGCGTATGAGAAAGGATATAATATCATATTGTGCGATACGGATATCAATCTCGATAAGGAACGTCGATATTTGGAGATGCTCATTCAAAGACGTGTCGAAGGGGCAATCATCATTCCATTCGCAGAGCGTAATTCCGGCGAATATGACCATATCAGCCAGCTCGAAGAGGAAGGGATAAAGGTTGTTGTGATGGAGCAGGATGTACCTGTCGATAAGCTAAATCGCATCGTTCCTGACAATCGGGGCGATGCAAAACGATTGATAGAACATCTGATAGATAACGGCTATCGAAAAATCGGATTGGCT
Organism: Phycisphaerae bacterium; assembly: GCA_015486815.1. Classification (GTDB taxonomy): domain Bacteria; phylum Planctomycetota; class Phycisphaerae; order JAAYCJ01; family JAAYCJ01; genus S014-18. Next base: position 12,434 of record WFQY01000101.1, read on the forward strand.
CATCTCGGTCTGCGTAATTGGGATATAGCTGGTATGGAGCGATGGGAGGGATATAAGCAGGCATTGGAGCAGGCGGGCATTGAATATGACGAAAAACTCGTCATCCAAGCGGGTCAGCCTACGATTGTGGAAGAAAAAACACTGCTGTTCGATGCTGTTATCGATTATCTACGTCAGCAAGACCGACCCGAGGCGATATTTGCGACAACGGATATGTTGGCGATAAAAATAATGTCGGTAATACACAGCCTGGGTTTGAAGATTCCGGAAGATATAGCTGTTGTGGGGTTTGATGATATCCTTATGTCGGGATATACGTCTCCGCCATTGACAACGGTACGTCAGCCTGCGGAGCAGATTGGCAGACGTTCAGCTGAAATTGTATTTTCGCTTATAGAAGGGGATGATGAGCTGCCCCTTCCCGTTCACGAACGTATTTCGGGTAAGCTGGTGATTAGAAAATCGTGTGGGAATGGGAAACGAAGAGAGAAAAAAATTGATGATTGGAAGAAGCTGACGCATGTGCGTAGCTTATCGGAAAATTGTAAATTGTAAATTCATTTGTCGCTTTTTAAAAGAAAGGAGCAATGCGATGAAAAAGGTAAATGTAATGTTAATGGTTTTGGTGGTATCGTTAGGTTTGTGTGGTGTGCTGAGAGCAGCTATCCTCTTTGACGACTTTAACGACGATACGGGCACGGTTACCGGTAATACCGCAAACACAGGACAAACATGGGCGGATATTTCCGGACGGACATCACTTGATACTGGCACACAGTTTGGCCAGGGCGGAACGGTAGGTGCTGGTAATGCGGTGGATAATGCCGACTGGAAGACAAACCAAATTGCTCTCGGACAGGTAGTCAACGACGGAACGATTGTCGTGGAAGCTGACATTATAAAACAGCATAGGACAAGCCCTGTAAATGAAGTTGATATTGCATTGAAGAGCTCAACGCAGGGAAAGGTTACGACGCTTATCTGGAGTGCTGACCATCTGAAAATTGGTGGTAGCTGGACTTTTGGTAATCCGGATATTTCTCTTAACCCGTGGCCTCAGAGTAATATTCACGCTACGTTGACTTTGAATCTTAATGCCGGAGGGACAAACTCAGCTTCTATTAGTTGGTATGAAATTGGCAATCCGAGCAACTCCGGAAGTGCAAACGGGTCAGCGACAATTAATGGCACTTTGAATTACGATGCGGTCGAGGTATGGGCATATACCGCTGGCACGAAAATTACAGGCGTTGATAATCTTTCGGTTACTCCCGAACCTGCAACAATAGGACTGCTTCTGCTCGGTGGAATATTCGGACTGATTCGCAAGAGATAGAAAGTTTTTAC
>WFQY01000102.1 GCA_015486815.1 Phycisphaerae bacterium
AAGCAAGCTGACGAATAAGCTGAAAATCTCCCACCGAATCAGCTTGCCAAACTTACCCATTTTAACAAAAAGAGAGATTTGTAGTGCCTAAGAAAAATAGGGGATCCTTTATTTACAAGGACTTACGACACTACACCGCCGAACTCGGGAAATAATAAAAAGTCAAAAAAATAACTCACCCACCTGACTTCTATGTGGAAATATGGTCAAGATAATTTCCTGACTATACTATCGTCTGACGGCAGTATGGTCAGAATTGACAAATGCTTTCATCTGACTTCTATTATGTTTTCTTTTTCCGAGGATAATGATTCGAGAGGTATTCTGTCAGCAGTTTCTTTACCGTTAAGCGAGACGGTAAAATTATCAACATCAGCGGCAGAAAATTTTACCAATACCTTTCTGCCACGCCAGTTTTTGCGTACCTGATATTCACCCCATATTTCAGAGCCAACGGGCTTGACAACAAGGGCATCAAAGTCAGCCCATACTCCCGTCAGTCTTTCCGCGACGCGTCTATACCACGAAACCGAACCGGTAAAATTGCTAAACAGTTGAGCGCCGTAGTTCTGATGGTCGGGCCCGACGGTAAAGTTCGATTGCTGATGACGCGGACCGGTGGCAATATCCTGTACCAAAAACGACGGTATCGTGCGCATAAATTCATCGTAACATTTACGAAATCTGCCAGCGGTTACCAATGCATACAGATAGAACGATTCGCCATGCGTATATATACTACCGTTTTCGAACATTCCGGGTTTCTGGTCAGCGATTCGTCCGACGTCGTCTCTACTGAGAGCGGTATAAGACGGAGCTATCAATCGATGCCCGAAAGGCGTAGCAAGCTGATCTATCGCCTGCCAAACCAAATCTTCTCTGCCCGCTGACTTTGCTATTCCGGTAAACAATGCCCATGTATTAACGTTCAGATGAATTTTGCCTTCGGGATTTTTCTGTGAACCTATCGGAACGCCCTTTCCATTGATAGCATATATATACCAGCCTCCGTCCCACGCATTCGCATTGATTTTTTCCGTCATCTTTTCTGCGATTTCGTTCATTTCGTCTGCTATTTCGGTATCACCTAAAAATTTTGCCAATTCATACATCCGCTGAGCGGCATAGACGCATAAACAAGAAAGCCAAACGCTTACGCCCTTTTCTCCGCCGATGCCCGAAAGTGCGTCGTTCCAATCGCCATAGCCTATTTTGCACAATCCGTAATATCCGGTATTAGCAGCTAAGCACCTGACAGCCTTTATTGCGTGTTCATATACACTGCCCGAGCGTTCGCCAGGCTTAAGCGTCTGCATATCGAAATACGGCACCTGCGTTTCGAGAATAGAAAAATCACCCGATTCTTTCAGATATCGAACAAGCAAATCGGGAATCCACCCCGGCGAGTCCATATACATCCTCATATCGTGTCCGCTGCCGGGAAACTTTTCATATTGTCTTATCGCTCTGCCATCTTCAAGCTGATAGTTAAGCGTGCGAATAAGCATCTTGCGAACATATTCCTGTTCGAAATCGCACACGCCAAGTAGGTCTTGAAGAATGTCGCGATAGCCAACTTTATCGAGCGCCCGAACAAATCGCGCCTGATTGCGTGCCTGATATTTCGACCAGACATTAAAATATCTATCGAAATGCTCATTAGTGGTCTTTGCCATCGAATCGGAAATTTTCCTTCGCCATACATCAGCTAATTTACGCTTAACATCTTCATAATTTGCAAGCACCTCGTTTTTGATATGAAAGATATATTCCGCTCGTTGATTTTCCTCATAGGGGCATCGCCCATAGGCACAAATCCATCGTTTCGTTTCTGCCGGCTTTAACGACGTATCAAACTGGACAGCAGCGACGAGTCCAGCGTAAGGCTGAAGACCTAACGAATTACTGCATCTGCCAGCTTTGACAGCAGCTGGTATCGGAGCCCGGCCGGAAATACCATCGAACACCTCACCCATCATATCGAATCCGTCAAAATCGGGCTGCGATGTGAAAAAAGCATTTCGCTTATGCTTATTGCCCTTATCGTGATTCAAAAATACCAACGAGTTGTGCTCGCATATCCCCTCGCAGACAACACGCGGAACAAAATAATAAAACGGAAACGAATCGATATTAACACGCAACGAAGAAAACCATCTGAATGTCCGCTCTCTATCGCTGAGATTCGTAATTGTTACCGACCATATTTCAATAGGCAATTCGGGATGTACGCAGACATTAAGCTCGCAGCTTAGGCCTTCGCGTTGAGCACTAAGAATATGATAGTCCAAACCATGGATACACCTCGGACTCGTATATTGCTCGTCTTGAAAGTGCGAAACAGGAAACATCGGCCAGGCATTGCCTTGCTCATAAACAAAAAATCTCCTGACATCCTGAGGCTCCGGAGCGGTAGGAACATAATTCGTATCAAGATGGCTTGTCATTTTGCCCGCCATCACGCTATCGAGGCAGGAAAACCCACCGTTAAATTGATCCCAGAAACTGCCCCATATTCCATAGTCGTTATAGTGATTAGAGGCGAGTAAATGCAGTGATAGTCGAGGCGTATTGAAATCGACTATATGCACCTGACTCGCTGTCAGAAAACCATCGTCATCTCTGCTATCGACAAAATGCGAATAACGATTCAATAGCTTATTCCATTGCTGCTCATCGATGCCAGCATTCAATTCCCTATTAGCTTTGAGATTTTCACGTACTTTAGACAATATTTCCTGCATATCAACACCTCTCTTAATGTGCGAAAATATTTTCTGGCATTAATTATAATAATGTCGCTTCGATACGATTCGCCTGTCGGCGAATCACTCAGCGACCGCTCTTTACCGTGCGTTGAGTAGTCCCGCCCCTTAAGGGACGGGGCGTATCGAAACGCTTGTATTGAGCTTGTCGAAATGCCTGCCAGAAAATATTCTCGTACACCTCTATCACCTATGCTCCATATTATACTTAGCTACACACAAAGCAGCTATGTCGCCTATACGTTCGCCAAGCTCAGCGGGAACTATTCGGCAATTCCGCCAAGCGTCTTCTATCGCTTCTTTTTTTATTTCCGACCAAGCAGGCCCAATCAGAAGCTCGCCCAATCTGACAGCCATCGAGCCAAGAACAATACATTCGGGATTAAGCGTATCAATCAAAATCGCAAGCCCCCTACCGAGATATTTTCCGGAAATAGCGACAAGCGATTTGGCAAACTCATCGCCCTCGATGGCAGCTTGACCTACATCTTTTGATGTTACCTTATCAATATCAAACTTATCGAGTATCGTTGGCGGATGGGGCTCAGCGAGTTTTTTTCTTGCGATTTGTGTCAACCCGCCACCCGATGCGAAACCTTCGAGCGAACCCGCTTTGTAAAAACCAACGGGTCCGTCAGCTTCCATTCGAATATGCCCTATCTCGCCAGCAAGGTCCTGCTTGCCACGATATAATCTGCCATCCAAAATCAAACCCACACCCAAACCCGTACCACATGTCAGAAACAATACGTTATCATATCCTCTACCCGCTCCGTATGTCCATTCCGCCAATGCACCAGCGTTAGCATCGTTTTCGAGAAATGTTTTAAGTCCGAATTTCTCTTCGAATATCTCCACGATTTTTACATTAACCCAGCCGGGCATATTAGGAGGACAAATAATCGTTCCGCTACGCGAGCTTAAAGGCCCGCCACAACTTATACCAATTGCACAAGGTTGATATTTTTCAATTATAGGATGAGCTAAATCAGCTATCTTTGAAATCGTCTCTTCCACTGCGCCCGTAGGAAATTCCGTGCGATCAAGAACGCTCGCATCGTCAAATCCGACAGCGACAGCTGTTTTAGTACCACCGAGATCAATCAATAGATAACTCTTTTGCTTCATCTGCATTTATCGCTTTCATCAGTACAATGTCTGTTTTGCTCGTAAATACTCTAACTACTCGTCCGAGCATATTTCAAGACAAATATTTCTTGCATAAAGACAATGCAACATCGAAAATATCCGAAGCTAATATATGAAAAATAATTTCGGAGACTCTCGTATGGTGGAACCCAGCGACATCGATGTAAACGACAATCGGCTGTATTTAATAGACTTTTTTCTCATACTCGTTTTCTGCATAGCATTCTTTGGCTATCAGCTTGGCGGAATAGTACCATTAAGCGACCACGAAGGCCTCGTCGGTGTAACAGCAAGAGAAACATTAAACGGCCATTGGATAGTTCCGCACTTTGACGGTCAGATTCGACTTCAAAAAACGCCCGGAATGTATTGGGCAGTTGCATTGCTTGCTCAATGTTTCGGCAGGCTTGATGAATTTGTCATTAGACTACCATCAGCGATATCCGCGTGCGGAGTTGCAATTCTCATTGCACTGTTAGCTGCCAAGATGTTCAGAAGGATAACGGGAATAATCACCGGACTGGCAGCTGCCAGCTCCGCTGGTATGCTCTGGCAATCGCATCGCGGAATAGCGGATATGCTTATGACGTTTTTCGTTACCGCTTGTTTCGTGTGCATCTATCTCGGACTCGAGCGAGTCGAAGAAAAAAAATCGGGCACAGGATTTTTCATATTGGCATATATCACTTTTGCCCTCGGTATGTTAGCTAAGGGACCCGTACCGGCACCCGTTGTCTTGATACCCGTGCTGATATACTTAATCTGGTCGGGCGAGTGGCGCGAATGGAAAAAAATTCATCTGATTACGGGAATAATAATTTGTGCGGTGATAATAGGCGGTTGGGTCGTACCAGTATTAATGAATGTGGATAACGCTATTTGGCGTTGGAAGGCGGAGTATATATCGCGATTTACAGGCGGTTTTGCAAAAGCAACCGATAGACCTTGGTATTACTATATTCCGCAGATTTTCCTGCTCGGGCTACCGTGGAGCGTATTTCTGCCAGCTGGCATCGCTCTTGTTTTCAATAAACAATTTGAGCAGAAGAAAAAAGAGCTGATGTTTTTGTTTTTATGGTTCATTTGCGGATTTGTGTTTTTCAGTCTATCAAAAGGCAAACGCGCTCACTATATTCTACCGATACTTCCGCCTGCGATTTTACTGTCTGTTGCAGGAATGATTTATCTGCTCGAAATCAGACTCAGCAAAAAAACTGCCGGCAGAATCGGAACAGGACTGGTACTGATACTCTTTTTGGGGCTAACGGGTGGATATTTTTATGTAAACGCACATTGGCCTGAGTTAATCAAATATTATCTGCTGCTGGCGGTATTATTGATTGTTGGGCTCGCTGTCTCGGTCGAGCTTTATCAACGGGTAAATCTACTTTCATCGACAACGGTAATAGCTCTTACCTGCGGTATTATCTTCGCTATAATTTGGCCAGCTGTTCCGCAGGTGACCGGCCCTGCCAGAGACCCTCGCCGAGCAGCTAAACTCATCACGGAAAAGGTTGGCAAAGATGCGGAAATCTATTTCATAGGCAAAGCGAACGGTCCTTTGATATTTTATTTCGGCAGACCCATTCCGCAGATACCGAACTCACAGGAAATCGTAGATACGATTCTCAAATCCAAAGACCCGAAAGACGCAAAAGTCAATCTAACGTTCGCCGTCGTCGAACGAGTAATGGAGCTCATAGCAAAGCCTGGCAGGCGATATTTTATCACATCCGATGTGCGATATCCGTTAGCTATCTCGTGGGCAAAACATCGGGGAAAGAAGATTTACGAGGTGCTCCGCATTCCACGCTTTTTTGCAAAAGATAAAGGTCTGGTATTATTTTCCAATCGTAGGTAAATCTGCCATTTCAATAAGATAAAAGATAAAATCTATTCCGCTCGTACTCTATAGGGATTTACTGATAACGACGTAAGTTTCTACTATATAAAAGCCAACTTGTTCGTAAAGCTTAACAGCGGGATTGTTTGTGCCTGTCCATAGATCCCCTTGCTTTGCACCGTTTGTCTGCCACCATTTACACGCTTGCGTTACCACAGCTAATCCGATTCCCCTTCGTCGAAAATCAGGCGATACTCCGACAGCGCCGAGTTCGCCAAATTGCTTTTCCCTAACCCACAAAGGACCGGCAAAACCCGCTACAGTATCCGCTTGTATCACTATGGAACAAGGTGCGGGATTTGTACTTTCACTTCCGAAAGCAAAAAACTTTTCATACCAGCCGCGAAAGTGTTTTTTGGTAAGCTCTGCCAGTCTCCGCTGATCATCTGCGGTACTAATGCGAAGCAGAATATTTTCCGATTTAAGCCTTTCTCTAATTGCTTCAAATTGTTTCGGCGGCTGCCAATTATTCAAATCGATACTCATCCATACCGGACGATAGCCAAAGTGAATATCTTCGGAAAATCCCCTATGAACAAAAAATTCATATTCAGCCGAGCAAGCTGGAACGCCGAGAGTAAAATAATCATCAATCAATGGCCCGAGGATTATTTTTTTTGCATCGCGCTCTTTTGCGAACTTTTCCACACATTCCAATAACTTACTACCTACACCCTGTTTGCGATATTCCTGCGAGACAAATAATGTTCGCAAAACAGCTTCTTTGCTATTGTCTGATTTTATCGCAACGGAGGCAAAGCCTATTATCTCATCGTTATCATTAGCGCATACATAATTACCATCTCGCCCGACACAGATATGCTCAAAAAATTTCGGATTACGGAAAGGAGGATATAATTTCCCGAAAGAGCAGCGATACAGCTCCGATAATCTGTCAGCTTCACTTTCTTTCAATTTGCGTATTTTCATCGTCTTTGCCTTATCGTTTCTAAACAAACAAAGCTAAAATCTTGTGAAAATTATATCGAATCTTATGTCTTAGATAAAAAGAAAAAGCTCTGATTTTGTCGGAGCTTTTATGATTTGCGTTTTTGTGAATATTCTATTCGTATCTTTTGATTACCAAGCAAGCATTATGTCCGCCAAATCCGAACGAGTTTGCCATTGCATAATCTATTTTTCCTTCACGCGGTTTATTCGGAACGTAATCGAGGTCGCACTGCTTGTCGGGTACTTCGAGATTCATAGTAGGTGGCAGTATTCCCTTTTGCATACCGAGTATGGTAGTTATAAGCTCGACTCCGCCTGACGCACCGAGCAAATGTCCGAGCTGACTCTTTGTCGAACTTATAGCCAGCTTATACGCATGTTCGCCAAAGACCGCTTTGACCGCTTTCGTCTCTCCGATATCACCAAGTGGCGTACTCGTACCGTGAGCATTGATATAATCAATCTGCTCGGGCGAGATACCCGCATCGTCAAGTGCGTATCTTATCGCAGTCGCAGCACCCGCCCCTTCCGGATGTGGTGCGGTAAGATGATAGCTATCAGCTGATGCTCCGAATCCTATCACCTCAGCGAGTATCGTAGCATTGCGTCTTTTAGCGTGTTCAAGTTCCTCAAAGACAAGTATTCCCGAACCCTCCGCCATTACAAAACCGTCTCGCTGCTTGTCAAACGGTCGTGAAGCGTGATGAGGATCATCGTTACGTCTCGAAAGAGCTTTCATCGCACAGAAACTTGCAACACCAAGGGGCGTAAGGGCAGCTTCCGCTCCGCCCGTAAACATCATATCTACGCTACCACTTTGAATTGCACGCAAAGCATCGCCCATCGCATTTGTTGCAGACGCACAAGCGGTAGCAACGCCTGTATTTATTCCCCTTGCACCAAACCTAAGCGAGATATTTCCCGAAGCGGCATTAAGCATAAGCTTCGGAATAGTAAATGCGGAAACCTTCGAAGGACCTTTATCTCTCAGACGTATATGTTGTTCCTCAAGCTCAGTAAGCCCGCCTATACCCGAACCGATAATCACGCCAGTTCTCGGCTGATCGTCAGATTCGAGCGGCTGGGAAAGCCCCGCATTTTCACCCGCCATCAGCGCAGCTGCTACTGCAAACTGAGCAAACCTATCGAGCCTCTTAACCTCTTTGCGCTCGATATACTTTGTAGGGTCGAACGATATACATTCGCCCCCGATCTGCGAAGCGTAAGGCTCGGGATCGAAACGCTGAATCCGTTCGATACCGCTTTTGCCCTCGATGATATTCTGCCAAAAAACCTCTAAATCTTCACCGAGGGATGTAACCAATCCCATACCTGTTATGACGACACGTCTGCGAGACATAGTATTCCGCTATTCTCAAAAAGGATTTTATTAAATAGTAGATTACCTTACGACTGCTGCTGCTTGTTCAGGTGTTCGACTATATAGTCGATAGCCTGCCCTACGGTCTGGATCTTTTCTGCCTCTTCGTCGGGAATATTCATCTCGAAGGCATCTTCGAATTCCATTACCATCTCGACCGTGTCAAGCGAGTCAGCATTAAGGTCGTTAATGAATGAGGTCTCTTTGCTGATCTCAGCTTTGTCCACACCCATCTGATTACTTACAATTTCGATTACCTTGCTTTCAACTTCTGCAGGATCTACCAATGTCGATCCTCCTTCTATAAAAAAACCAAAAGAAACCAGTTAAACAATACACACTCTTATAGTAACCTGTGAATGCGATAATATACCAAAGCACAAATCCATAATCAATATTTTTGTTCTAAAAAAGTTTTTAATTCAGACATAATAGGCTAATAACTCGACAGAAACATTTAAACGAAAAAAATCGAGAAATTGCAAATTTTTAGGGAATTTTTATTGATTCCGTGCAATTTTCAATTTAGAATATTTGCAAAATTCGGGTCTTTTTAATTTTGGTTGTCTTTTCATTGGAGGTATTAAACAATGGCCAAGAAAAAGAAGAAAGCAGCAAAAGGTTCAAGAGAGCAATTGATTATTGCCAGCAAAGTCAAAGCTTATGTAAGACAGCATAAGATGATGACTGCAAGCGATGCAATCGTTGCACTGTCGGATCAAATTTATGACATCCTTGACAGAGCAATCGAAAGATCACAGGCTAACAGAAGAACAACTGTTAGACCACAAGATCTCTAAAAATTGCCCTTAACTTTTGGAGGCAGAAACAACAGCTACCATATAAGGAGCTGTTGTTTTTTATTGCGCATTATGCATAGCTTTTTTCTTCATCGAATAGTATGACGGGATGCATTTCAATACCGTTTGAAGAAACGGCTGAATCGGACTTATTTCCGATCTCTTCCATAGTTCGTGAATATGCTCGTTCACAAGGTCAGCATACATCTTTTGTTCGAGCTTCGATCTTATCTTGTCCTGAGCAGCGGAAAAAGATGTGGTTTTAGCTTCGACCAGTCCAGCTACTTTGATAATATATGTTTTTCGACCGATATGTATAGGCTTGCTTATACTGCCAGGCCTGAGCGAAAATGCAGCGTCTTCTATGGGCTTATATTTATAGCTTCCCTTCGTTATCCAGCCAATGTCACCACCGACTTTGCCCGAAGGAGATGTAGAAAATTCTTTAGCTACTTGCGAAAACTCCTGACCGTCAGATAATTTTTTTTGTATGAACTTTATGCGCTTTTCAGCAAGCGCTTGAGCAAGCTGCCTTTGCTGACTACTCGCTGAGTCCCATCTGACTTTATCGGGAAGAAATTTATCCGTGTCAACCTCTATCATAAATATATGTACGCATGCGGGAGAATAAAACTCTTTCGAATGCGTCTTGTAATATTCCCACAGCTGATCTCTGGTAACAATTACTCTCGAACGAAATTTCTCCCGAAGATACTGCTGAGTGAGAATCTGCTTTCGCAATTTTTTTCGTAGCGCACGTATATCCATCCCCTGCTGAGCAAGCTGCCTCTCAAAACGAATTTTCGAGCCACCCGCTTGATTGACAACCATCCTCTCAATCGCTTGGTCAACCGCTTTTTCGATTGCAGGATTCTGCTCTTTGGATATGCGCGACGATATCTCCTGATACAATAGCGTCTCATATATAACGTCATAAACAGCCTGCATAGCTAACTGCTTAGCCTTTACATAATACGCATCTCTGCTATACGTTTGCGCAGCAGCTATCAGCTGCGGACGAATACGATTGATAATATCATCAGCTGTGATATTAGCTGAGTTGACGGTAAGCACCGACGACTCGATCGAATCCGCAGGCTTACTGGCAGATTTGGAGCTGACAGGCTTATGATGCACATTTTTGACGGACGATTTCGGAACCGTCTTATTTTCAGCTGATGATTTCTTAACCTCTACAATCTGCAGACGATCACAGCCATTCTGCATTATTAACAAAATACATATAAATATCAGCCCGATACGTCCGATAAAATCTCGCAAAATACCATTCTCCATATTCTTTTCCGTAAATCAAATCGACACAATCAATTAATAAATATACTCGACAAACTTGACTTCGGGAATATAATTGTAAAGCCAATAGCTGTTATATTAGAGAAAAAAATTGAAGAGAATATAATTTTTTAACTGACAGAGGCAATTTAGCCGATTAGAATTTTGCCTCTGAACTTTGCAAAGTACACTTACGGCAAACTATAGGAGAACGAAGATGGCATCTAAAGTCAAAACCAAAAAGACGACGAAAGCGAAAAAGAAATCCACTAAAAGCAAAAAGAATGATTTCGAAAAATATCGGCAGGAATTATTAAAATATCGCGATGAGTTAAAGGAAGCGGTAAAGACTCACGCTGCTTCGCTTCCGGATACCGGTATGACAGGCGTAAGCGGCGACAGTTCCGACCATGCCTCTGCTGACTTTTCAGCGGAGATGTTCGGGCTACTTTTGGAAAAGCAAGCTGGCACGCTTGAACTGGTAGAAAAAGCGCTTAAGAAAATAGATTCGGGCGAATATGGCGTTTGTGAAGAATGTGGCAAGCCTATAACAGCTAAGAGATTAAAGGCTCTGCCATGGGCAAGATTCTGCCTCGACTGTCAGGACAAACAAGATCGAATAGAACAACTAAAAAAAGTCAGAAGGCAATTCGACGAAGTTACCGGATAGCAGAATAGCTAACGTTACCGGATAGCCGAAGTTACTGGCTAGCAATAGGCTATCACCAATTGCCAATCGCATACCGCCTTTGGCTGGCCTTACCGATATTTACGTTAGTGATACAAAAACAAACCGCACCAAGCTTGCGTTTCACCATTCTCCCCCGCTATTTTCTTTTATCTTTATTGACATAGCTGAGTACGCAATGCTCTCGATGTACGAGCTCTAATGTAATATATGCATCGATATATTGGTATCAGCAATAGGTACGAAAATAACCTCGTTCCCTATTATCAGGTTCTTCGGTGGGCTTTGAGGTGATTCCGAAACGGTAATCCGTCTCATTTTGTCTGTTGACCATGCATCTAATATGGTTTTTCCACAAGAGACATTCTTGAATACGAGTAACCAAAGATTTTCGTCTTTTGCTTTGATACGAGTGACAAACTTTGGTGTTGCCCCCAAAGCTGCTGTCATTGCTTGGTATGCATAATAAGCAGGCTTTGCCCGCCAATACCAATCTACAATCCCGAAATTATGCTCCTTTTCCGCTTTCATTCGACCATCATTGTGCATATCATAAGCAAAAAGTTTCTTTATCCCCATCGAAAGATACGCAAGATAGATTCTTTGATATAAATTAGCTTGTTCATCTTCCGTATAGCCTCGGGTTAATTCGGGAATAGACACTATGATTGCACCTTTTCTATCAGCAAAAGTGTACATTGCAATTTCGTCAGCAATAACACTACCTTTAGAATCAACCGCCTGAACAATCGGTATATATTTATCTCCAGGCTTTAGATTATCACTCCCGAGATAACGATTAGTGTATCCACGGACAATAGGAAAGAATTTATCCAACAGTTTCGGGTTTACCCTGCAAAGTGTCGATTCTTTTGGTAAACGATTTTTAGTAGTCCACCATGCTCGGTAGCTTATGCGAAATTTAGGGTGTAAAAGATTAGCAGCTCCTATTTGGTCACGTGTACCATCCTCCCGTTTACGAGATATATAATAAAAAGGAATTCTCCCGATTGTAACGAGCAAACCACCTTCGGATATATAATCGAGCAACGGGTTTACCACTTCTTCGGGAATTACCTCACCACAATGCCATATTATCACAGGATACTTTTCCGCATTCAAATCATTTACGGAAACAATGGTAATTTTAGTATTGGGTAATAACCGATTTAAATTCGATATAAGTGTATCCGGGATATTTACACCATAAGGATTGGTATTTACTATGGCAACACTTAGTTGCCCTGTCCATCGCCGTTTAATAGTTTCAAGACCAAATTTTATTAACCTATACAGAAATTGCGGGTCTTGTTCTAATATATCGCTCGTATAGGTCGAGCCTCCGCATTCGGTAATCCATATAGGTTTATGCCCGTCGCCATTTACTTTAAGCATGTTAGCAAATTTTTTCATTGCATTCAAAACCGATGGTTTATCAGGTCCGTCACCATAAGGATGAACGGCAATAGCGTTAAAATATGGCTTTGCTCCGGCAGCATACATATCGGATAAGTAATTAGCGTGAAATCCGCAAAGTCCACCGACAATTACAGTAGCTTGGAGATCGATAGATTTTATTTCTTCATAAGCCGCCTTTAAAATTTTAACATATTGCTTGGCATTTGGTTCACCATGCCGCCAAAATCCTCCGTCCTCTTCATTCCATATTTCCCAGTGTTTGATCCGATTATGATATCGACTGACTACCGCTCGAACAAATGCCTTCCATTCAGGAATATGCTTATATAAAGGAACAATGTCCGGTCGTTCCTTTTCAACCTCCCATCCATAGCCCTGCAAAATAGGCAAAATTTGTATCCCCGCAGATTGGAAACGCTCTATAAGCTTATCATATAATTCAAATTGAAATTTGCCTTTTCTGGCACAGACATAGGCAAACTGAAAATCTTCCCGCACCCATTTTATACCTGCCGCCTGCATCAGATGGATTTCTCTATCGAGATTGTTATACTCACAAGTCCTATGAGGGTGTGCACAAATACCCCAAGGTGAATTCATTATTTCCACCGACGGCAATTCTGCCAATACCATCGTACAATTAGCTATAATAATGGTGATAGCAATCGTTAACCTCATAATGAGTTCTTTCAACAATAGGTAAAGAGATTAGCTAATATGTCCGCAGTTTTTATTATTACTGTTCGGGTACGAAATAGCTTTTCCATCTATCATCAGCTACATTTGGGTTAATATTATCATAACCGAATGCTTGTCCTTGTCCGATAGCTTCAACATGTCCGTCCCCCATCGCAAAGTTGGCTCTTCCCTTATGGCGAGTAAAATCCACTATCGACCATGAGCTAAAGTGATGATAATAGTCAACTGTCGGATCTCCACCTCCGTTTTCACCAAACAATATCAACCCAGACGGATTAGTTTCGAGTTTCTTTGCTATTCTGAACCCCAAATGCCAAAGATCACCCGAACAGTATAAATTTACATTAAAACCAAAATCACCATCCCAGTTCGGCAAACTTTTATCGCGAGCAGGACACATAAATACGCTCGTTTTCCGACGAACATTCTTATCCTGATAGCCTGACCTTACTTTCATTCGAGATAAATATGCTTCATTAAGTTTGCTTCGCCATGTGTAGTGCCAATCATCCCGCTGAGGCATCCAGCTATTGTAAGGTGCCCTCCAATAGGGATAATAAAGTCCCGGAAAACATCCGTTCCAGTCCATATCATAAAAACGATATCCGGAGTAACCCTCTCGCAGATTAGCCTGACATTGAACCAATTTTGCACTATCACGAGCAGCACTCAGGGCAGGTAGCAGCATTGCTACCAACACTGCAATAATTGCAACTACAACCAAAAGCTCTATCAAAGTAAAACATTTCTTTAGCATACATCACCTATAAAATTATAAAATCATATATGATAGTTTATAACGTAGTGCGC
>WFQY01000103.1 GCA_015486815.1 Phycisphaerae bacterium
AAGTACGCCCACCTAAATGTTCAAATATTAATTTAAGATCAGGAAAATCCCACGCGATATTATCAAACTTTTCAGGGCGGGTCAGCGATAATCTTGTTCCATGTGGACCGGTATGAAAATCAAGTATAATACCGAGTCTTTCAGCTTCTGCATAAAAATCAGTTGCCGCAGGGTCGGAGATATCATACAAATCTATTGACGGATGTATCTTAACTAACCTAATGCCCTCATCGGAACATATCTTTAGCATCTTAACTGCATTCGAAGCAAGTGGAAATAACGTGCAAGCCGCTAATAACCGATCACAATGGGGGTAAATTTGCTTCCACGCCCATCGGTTCGCTTGTTCCATACTGTTGTTATATTGGCAGGCGAAAGGTGGAAAAACCACCGCATAGTCTATTCCGCAGAAGTCCATATGCTTTAATAGCATATCCACACTACCCTCTCTCCAAGAATTAGGGGGCATTAAATGGGCATGATTGCCAATAATTGTCATCTTGCAATACCTTTCAGAAATAATCAAAAATAATCATTGTTGACCGAAGGTTAACTATGATAATCCTTTCAACCCTTTCATTAGCAGCTTATCAATTTTCACATTTCCACCATCTAAGGTAAACCCGAGTAATCCTTTTTTCGGTAAATCCTCAACGTGAGCGGAAAAAACCCAACGATCGTTCAGATATAATTCTACATGTTCATTCCTTACAATAATTCTAATATGTATAACGGTATCAACCGGTAAAGACAATTTTACCTCATCTTCAAGATAGATAATATCACTATATGCAAGCCTGCCCCACTCAACTACTCCGTCAACAGCATTAAGAGACAACACTATACCTCGCTTGGTTTCATCTACCTGAGCGGAGTCTTTACGAAGAATTATTCCCAGCCGGCTTGTTTGAGACAATGTAACATTACAGGTAAGATGAAAATCATTTATCTCTCCCGATAAGTAAACAGAAGTGTTCCTCATAGGGGAATATCCTATCAACGAACAATTTTCTTTTATCCATCTGCCAGTACCAGGCTCGTGAGATACAAGTAAATCACCCTCAAAACCCTCTCTTATAACATTTGTTTCAAGAGCTTCGATACCCGACCAGTATTCGAGAAACAAATCACCCTCCGATGATGCTCCTATTAGCTTAGGCGATGACCACGTAGGTCTATCACCGTACATATGATGATATAGTAATCGTCTATTGCCATACTCAATTGTTCTTCCGACATAGGCATCTTTTCTGTCGTTACCCGCACCTATCAACAGAAATTCTTCGGTAAGACTATATTCGCCGTCTCTACTTTCGCATATCAGATAATAGACGCCTGTAGTTCGTTTTCGAGTAGGTGTATCGAGCCTTCTTCCGAAGCCACTCTGTGAGCTAAATAGTATATAATGCCTACCTTCGAGTTCAAAATAATCCGGTACCTCTGCCTCGATGATACTGTCTCCTATCTGTGCTGCAGGCGGAAGATGCTCCCAGTGAATCAAATCTTTCGAGCGACAGCGGGCAATACAAGCACCACAATTGGTTTCGTCCCAATTAACGGTATCTGCACATATCAAAGCCTCGTAAGCCTGCCAATCCTTCCGCCAATTAACACACGGATCACGCCAAGAAACATGATTACCATATCGATCCGGACTTGACCTGTAAAATCGACCGTCAGCCTGCAGTACCGGATTATCCTCAAATGCCACCCAATCGAGCAAATTGTTCGACCTCATAAGTCCTATGCGCTGCACACCACTTGACCTTGCACCGTAAAACATCCAAAAAATACCATCGTGATGAACAACCATTCCAGTCAGTGTAGGATTTTCATCCCAACATCCTGGCGGCCCCTTCGGTACTTTGATAGAAGGCATATCCTGCCAGTGTACCAAATCATTGGAAACCGTATGGCCTATATTTACCCATTCGCCATTTCGTTGGAGTGATTCCAGAAAAAACAAATGATATTCATCTTTCCACGGAAATAGCCAAGTGTCCCAGAGAAATCGATTTTTGCCAGGTCGATAAATCATAAGAATTATTTCCTTTTACGCTTTTCCCAGTTTCTTACAGCGTTTGATATTGCCTTCCGATAATTGTCGATTGATTCCATTTTTTTATCCGGTTGCTCCGAAAACCAACCCGGTGGTGTTTTCTTGGGATTTTCTTTGTATGCCCAGAACATCCATAGCTCGTTAATCCAGAATCCGTCTGCTATATTAAGCGAATCGCTTATCATTTTTTGCATCAATTTGGATGGCTGTTCGGGGATTATGACATAGCCAGGAAGATACAAGACATTTAGTTTTTGCTTCTTGATATAGTTCATCAAATCTTTTTTCTTTGTCTCAAAAGGATTCCGAGAAGGATCGGTAACCAGCGGGACATACAACACAGGTATCTGCTTAGTCCCCAATCCTTCAAATAGTCCCTTCGTAAACCAACTGGCCATAAAACGATGTTTAGGCAGATCATTAAGAGACTTTTCTACAACTCCCAAAGGTGGAAATAGCCCGTAAAATCCGAACATAAAATTCGGATTGATTTTATGAACAGTTTTCCGTAGTGTTTCCGCCTTTTGTCTGGCACGGTCGGCAAGCAATTCATAATACGCTTTGATCGCACCAGCTTTTTTAAGAAACGTATATCGTTCCGCAGGGGTAATATCGGAAACGTCTGCTTCGGCACCAATTGCCTGTAAAAACTTACCAAAACAATCATCGCAAAAACAATCGTCATAGGTATAATTATCCCAGTATCGTCCATCCGGCGCACCATAAAGTTCGAAGTCAAAACATATTCCTGCAATAGAATGCATTTTTTTTGACCACTTTGCCGAACGAATTGCTTGTTGGGTAATCGATTTCCAGAGCGCCTCATCAAAAGGACAGGGAGCGGGCATCAGATCTTCACCAACAAAATTGACATCGCCACGATAATCCTTTCCCAGATAGGCAAACGCATTTCGATCGACCCAGTCTTTTCCATCATCCGGATACCAATACCATGCCGTCCATAGAAACAGCCTGAACCCCTTTTCTCCCGCCATTTTGTCCATACGTTTCAAATCCGGCTCGACCTTCTTTGCTCTGGCATCCCAGTGCCACCCAGCCAACATATATGAGTTCAGTCCCATGGATTTAAATTGATCCGCATATTCAATCAACTTGTCCGTACACGTAGGAGTATGTGCTGTTCTGATTTTTTCATCTTTTACCCATTTCAATGCCGGACTAAGTGTTTGTCTCGATTCGATTCTCCTTTTGGTGATAAGACGCTGGTTTTCTTCTTGCGTCATTTCCTGCTGCCATAATCTACTTTTAACCGCAATATTGGAAATAATTTGCTCCCGTCTCTTCTTTTCCACCAAAAGATATTCGGGTGATTCGTAATATGCTTCGAATTCTGCAATATACGCTGTCCCACCCTTATAACGAGCCTGACTATAAACATCCGGCGAAGCCTTTGTGATAACCAAGCGCAGGCGTTTCGTTGTTACCGTCTTAAAATGAAGATCGCTTAACGTCATAGTATTATCTCTGACCGGATTTTTCCATTTGTCATCCAAGGGTTTGACGAGCATGAATTTTTTTGTAAATGGTTCCTGATACTCGAGAGAAAAATCGACGAGTCTGAGACCTCCGCGAATATGGTAAATTTTTACCCGATTAACCTTTTGTAATTTTGGGAATGTTACTCCCCATATTGCAGGGTTATCTGCTGTTACTTTTCCCTCCTTTTTGCTCATCCATCCTCTGCCGGTAGGCTTACCCTCTTTGTCATACCAATAACGGATTCCATCGATAGCAAGATTTGCATTTAATAATACCTTGTAATGCCTGTCAAACATATCTCCGTTAGACCATGCTTTTGCACCATTGTCAGAAGCAGCGAGGTTGTTCAATGTTTTCTTTTCCTGGTCAGCCAATGCCGAAAAGGATAAACAAACAGCAATAGATATAGTCATAATAATCAATTTGAAATTATTCATAATCTTGCTCCTAATTGACGCCACACACTCTTTCGAAACACTATATAATGTCTGTCTCTTATACACATCT
>WFQY01000104.1 GCA_015486815.1 Phycisphaerae bacterium
ATGCTATATCGAGCAGCGATAGCTGTAATTCTTATTAAGATGCTCTGGTATTTCTGGCAAAACTGGCAGCTAATTTCAATGACAATCTTAATTGCTGTCTGCTTTGTTATACTTACCATTGACCTCTCATACACGGAACTGCCACGCATCGCTGACGTCATCTCCTGCCACAGAATCGCTAATATAGTAAAGGCTAATACAACCGAAGACGATATCATCCTTGCAGGCCCCGAACCACGATGGTCTCTGCCGTTCTATCTTTCAGGCCAACGAAATGTAATTCAGCTTCATCATTTAGCTGACTTTACCGATTACGCAAAATATCCCGGCAAGATGATTTACCTGACAACCGACGATGACTCTTTCCATCAGGTATATTGGCGTATGCATGAACGTGTGAGAGTACTAACCAAATATCAACAAACAAGATTGCTACTAATCGCGCCAGCTATAAAATCAAATACTACGACTAAACCAACAACACAATTTCAACAACAATAATAGGACGAGTAAACAATGATAGAACTGACGGTAAAATCGACAATTGACGGTTCGCAAGAGAAGAATTTATTTTTCTATCCCCCTGGCGGTAAGGACGTACCGCTTTTGGTAGGCTTACATACGTGGAGTTACAACAGATTCAATGAAATAGAAAATATGCTGCCACGATGTCAGAAAAGAAATTGGGCGCTATTACTACCGGAATTTCGAGGCCCGAATCTGCAGAGCAATCCACGCACAACGCAAGCATGCGCCTCCGAACTCGCATTGCAGGACGTCATCGACGCTGTTAATTTCGTTCTGGAAAATTATTCGATATCAGCTGACAA
This sequence comes from Phycisphaerae bacterium, assembly GCA_015486815.1. Classification (GTDB taxonomy): domain Bacteria; phylum Planctomycetota; class Phycisphaerae; order JAAYCJ01; family JAAYCJ01; genus S014-18. The sequence goes on from WFQY01000104.1 coordinate 831, forward strand.
AATCTTCCTGCTTGGCGGCAGTGGCGGAGGGCATATGTCTCTGATGCTATCAGCGTATGCGCCAAAGCTCTGGCGGGCAGTCAGCAGTTGGTGCCCGATTACCGATTTAGCGGAATGGCACGAACAAAACGCCAATTATGCTCCGCACATATCAGCCTGCTGTGGCGGAAAACCCGGCACGAATGATGAAATCGACAAACAATATAAACAACGTTCGCCAATTACGCACGTTGCGAAGATGAAAGATGCAAATCTTTTCGTACATCACGGTCGATTCGACAAATCCGTGCCATACACACATACGGTTAAGCTTGCTACGGAACTCGAAAAGCTCAAACCAGAAAAATTCTTCTTCGAAATATTCGATGGCGGACACGAGCTTCATTACGAACGCGCATTTGATTGGTTCGATATACTTATCGACGAAAAAACTTCATCAGCCGATAAGTTAAGCAAATGATAATGACAGACTTTACTGATATTATTGTCAAATATTTGTATTCATTCGTCTCGCTGATAATTCTGCTAATATTCAGCGGGTTTTTCAGCGGCTCGGAAACCGCACTGTTCAGTCTAACCGGCTATGAACGCTCACATTTGAAAAAAACAGCTGCACGAGCATCCGCAATAATAGAAAATCTCCTGAGTCAACCACAAGACCTTTTAATGACAATCCTGTTTTCGAATATGGCGGTGAATATTTCCATCTTCGCTATCTCCACTATGCTGGTCTATGAATTTGCAGTGGCAGGATACAAATTATTCGCAGGTTCGCTTGGTGTTGTGGTATTGATAATGGTCATATTGTTCGGTGAAATACTACCAAAGGCGATAGCCTATCATCTTCGCATCCCTTTTTCCACAATAGTAGCCCCCCCTATCTGGATATTAACTCGCATACTCGAACCGATTATCGCTGTTCTGAACAAATTATTCGTAATGCCAGCTGTCAGACTAACTATCGGCACCAAAAAGGAAGAATATATTACTATTGAGGAATTGCGAAATCTGCTCAAACTCGCAAAAGAAGACGGATACTTTCAGCCAGCTCAGACACAATTACTCGAAAAAGTCGCTGAATTAAGAGAAATGACGGTGAAACAGCTTATGACTCCGCGTGTGGAAATGACTGTTTGCGAGATAAATCAACCGATAGAAACTCTTATAACCCTTATTCGTCAAACTGCAAGTCTCACAGTGGCAATATACGAAAGCGAAATTGACAACGTCATCGGCACGGTAAATGCCAAACGTGTATTTCTCGATAACCCCGGAAAAATATCCGAAATTATCGAGCCAGCAACATTTGTGCCTGAACATCAACGCATAGACCAACTACTGAGAGAGCTGCGAAGAAAACAAACCGATGTAGTAATCGTAGTCGATGAATATGGCGGACTGTCCGGAATGGTAGGTATCAAAGAGGTCGCAGAATTCATTACGGGCAAATCGGGCGAAGAACTTCCCCAGCCAAAGATGCCATCGATAATTAAAATCTCAGAGAATACTTATATAGCGGATGGTAATCTGCCAATAGAGCAATTTTGTGAAAAATTGAATTTGAAACTTCCCGATACACAAGTTGAAACTCTCGCAGGACTGATGCTTGACCTTTTGGGACATCTTCCGCAGCAAGGAGAATCTACGGAATACGATGACATAACTATGACAGCTCAGAAGGTTGAACAAAACAGGGTAACAAAAATCCTTATCAAAAGACAACATATCGAGCAGGAAAAGAAACAATGATAGCGTCAGCAATAATAGCTTCGATTTTACATCTGCTGCCGGGCTATAATCTGTTGCCTACGATTATATGGTCGGTGGCGTTCAGCTTTCTGTTGGCGTGGTTTTCAGGTGTCGAAACAGGATTATATCGCTTGAACCGACTTCGACTGCACTTTAGCTGCAAAGAAGGAAATAAAAGCGCACTCATCTTAGAACCGTTGATGAAAGACCAACAAGGCCTTATCGGAACATTTCTAATCGGAACAAATATCTTTAGCTATTTCATCACGGGGTTTGTTACATCGTATTTCACACATTCCGGCTGCTCCGAAATCAGAGCGGAAGTTTTAGCAACGCTGGTTTTAACGCCTCTTTTGTTTGTCTATACCGACGCTGTCCCCAAAAATTGTTTTTACGGTCAGCCAAACAGACTTATGCTCAAATCCGCAAGATTTATACATATCAGCTACTGGATAGTAAAGGTGTCCGGATTAAGCGCAATATTCAATATATTATCTCGGCTTTTGATAAGACTCGCCGACAAGCTCGGGCATTCCGCTGAGACAATCGACAACTGGAATCATCTCTCACTTTTGGTAAAAGAAAGTTTTACATCAAAAGCACTTTCGCAAATACAGACATCGCTGGCGGAAAAAATTCTCGAACTGCCCGAACGCAAATTGGCGGAAATCATCATTCCGATTTGGCAGGTATTCGCTCTGCCCGCTAACATCTCACGAGAACAATTTATTAATGAGATAAAAAGCAATCGACACAGCTTCGTGCCCCTTTACAAACAGGACAAATCCGAACTAATAGGAATGGTCAATAGTTATCAGCTATTAATCGATACGAGTGAGCGACCACCTGCAGAATTTTTGCAGGAAATGCCAAAAATCCGAGCTGACGAACGAATGATGATAGCTTTCGAGATAATGAAAACACATAACGCACAAATTGCTAATGTCGTAGATAACAAGGGTAAAACAATAGGCATCGTAACGTTAAAAGATATTATCGAAGAGATTTTGAAATTTTGATCGGGACAATTATGAAATACGACTTTTCACGAGAATATAACGATCCGCAGGAAAAAGCATTTGGCGAGCCTATAATGCTCGACAGGCATCGGATAATTCATTCGACTGCATTTCGCAGGCTTGGATATAAGACACAGGTATTTGTGCCATTCGAAGCGGATCATTTTCGAACGAGACTGACTCACACCGTCGAAGTAGCACACTTATCAGCTTTGTTGAGTTTGCGATTCAATGCAAATTCAAATTTAGCGCAAGCGATAAGCCTTGCGCACGATCTCGGGCATAGTCCGTTCGGACATACTGGCGAGCACACATTAAATAAGTTATTAGAAAACGACGGCGGTTTCGAGCATAACCAACAATCGCTACGGGTGGTGCAATATCTCGAAAGGCCTTATCCGTGGTTTGTGGGACTAAATCTCACCAAAGCTACGATAGAAGGGCTCAAATCGCATAGCACACCTTACGATCGTGCCGGAAAAGACATACCGACAATTATGATAGAAGCTCAAATTGCAAACTGGGCCGACAGAATCGCATACGACGCAAGCGATATCGAAGACGCATTCGGAGCAGGATTGATACGCAATGAAGATATGCTCCAGCTTGCGCTTTACAAACGCGTTTGGCACGAACTTGACGATAACATCAGAAACAAACCGATACCTAAAATCAGACGCGTTATCTGCGAACGACTACAGATGGCAATTATCGATGCACTGACGGTAGATTCAAATGGAATAATGATGCTCGATAACGAAATATCTGCTCAACTCGAACAGATGGAAAAATTTTTGCTCGAAAATGTATATCTTCATCGCAAGCTGACGAAAATATCGGAAATCGTAGAACAAATTCTTATGCGATTGTTTAATCATTATGTCGATAATCCCGAACTACTGCCCAAGCGATTTTTGGAAAGACAAAATGTCGATAGTATCAAGCGTATCGTAGCTGACTATATAGCAGGCATGACCGATAGATTCTGCCTAAAAACTTATCAGAATTTATTCAACGACAATTCCCTGCCAAATCAGCTGAAATCATACACTATCAGCTTATAAGATAAAGAATAAGTCCTTAGCTATTAGTCCGTAGCCATTTTAGCTAAAAGCTAACAGCTAAGGGCTAAATGCCGCTATCTTAATTCGAACGTTTCATAAACATCGCCGCTGATTCATCCGTAAACCACAAAGCATCCTTTACCGCCCGTGCTGGAATCTCTTCGATCGAGCCAGTCTCATCGAATACCTTCTTCAACGCTTGTCGTTTACTCTCGCCCGCAACAAGCACAATAATTTCGTTCGCAGACCGTATCGTTCCGAAAGTAGCTGTTATTCTCAATCGTGGCTCGACAGGTGCATAATCGATAGTAAACCTCTTTTTCGTCTCACACACCGCATTACCGTACGGAAAAATCGATGCGATGTGTCCGTCCTGACCCATTCCGAGCATAATAACATCGGCACAAGCGGGAAAAATTTCGCTATATTCATTGGCAGATTCGTTTGCATCTTCATAATCGGTAGGAATGGGATGAATATTCGCTGGCGGAATGGGAACAAAGTCCAAAAGCGTTTTGCGAGCTGACCGATAGTTACTCGCCTCGCTGCTATGTGGCACATATCGCTCGTCCGTCCAGTACACTCGCACCTTTTCCCAAAATTCCTTATCGTCTTTGCTAATCTCCGCCAAAATCCGATACGCCTGCCGGGGCGTACCACCGCCCGCAAGTGCCAAAAGAAATTCATCACGCTCAGCTATATATTCTTTGCCCTTGTCATATATCCATTCAGCAGCTTTGCGAGACAGCTTATCGTAGCTTTCGAATATTTCTATCATTGCTTTGCTTTCAATATGATTCCAACCAGTATTTTCCGTCTCGTGCGAGTAATTTGTCAGCTTCTTTTGGCCCCCAGCTACCAGACTCATAAATCGGAATATCCCTCAATTTCTCCTGTGCCTCAAGCAACGGCGTTACTACCTTCCACGCCTGCTCTATACTATCCGCCCGCCAAAACAATACCGACCGACCCTCAATTCCATCAAGCAAAATCTTCTCGTACGCATCGCCCATCTGCATACCAGCGTGGCCATACCTAAAATCGAGATTGGCAGGCAGAATTTCATCTTCCTCACCATGCACTTTTGTCGAAACCGTCAGCCTAAACCCCTCTTCCGGCTGAATTCGGATTATCAATCTGTTTGATTCTATCTGAGCGCAGACCTGCTCACTCGAAAACAAGCACAATGGTATTTTCTTAAACTCGATAATCACATCGGTGAGTTTTCTCGCAAGCCTTTTGCCCGAACGAATATATATCGGCACACCAAACCATCGCCAATTATTTATATTCATCTTTATACCGACATAAGTCGGTGTAACCGAATCCTTCGCTACATCAGGCTCATCGCGATAGCCAGCATATTGGCCAAACACAAAATCCGATTCATAGATAGGTGCAATCGAACGAAACACTTCATATTTCTTATCGCGAATAGATTCTGCATCGCCTGCGATTGGCGGCTCCATAGCAATCAGCGAAAGCACCTGCAAAACATGATTCTGTATCATATCGCGAACAACGCCCGCTTCTTCGTAAAATTTCCCACGCCCTTCAACCCCTATGGTCTCAGCAGCTGTTATTTGAATATTATCGATATAATTGCGATTCCATAAAGGCTCGAAGATGGAATTTGCAAATCTGAATATCAAAATATTCCGCACCGTATCTTTCGCAAGATAATGGTCGATTCGATAGATATTCCGCTCATCGAAAATATCATCAAGCAAACGGTTCAGCTTCCGAGCCGAATCAACATCAACTCCGAAAGGCTTTTCTATTATCACCCGATATTGAGCGGACGATGATTGTGTCTCCCAAAATACGCTTTTCTTGAACGTATTTAATATCGTTTCGATAACGCTTGGCGGAACTGCAAGGTAAAGCAGATAATTCAGGCAAATATGCCCGCGCAGAAATTTCTGCATAATCAGCCGATACAATTCATTGTATGATTCCACGTCCGAATATTGTCCGGAAATGTAATGTATTCGCGATAGAAATCGATTGACAAACTCGTTGTCAAAAGGACAATCGCTGGCATATTGCTTTAACGACGAAAGAATCTTCTCGCGAAATTCTTCGGTGGAATATTTTTTTCGTGCGAACCCTATAATCCGAAAATGCTCATCGAGTTTGCCTTTGACTTCAAGTCTGTATAACGCAGGTGCAAGCTTACGAGCAGTCAAGTCGCCCGACGCTCCGAATAATATCATCAGACACGATTTTTCTTCGACGTCTTTCATTTGCATATCCAAGCATACTCATACACTATTACATTATAAAGCTACTTTCAGCAAGCCAAAAAGCAGCAAAATATAATTGTAATCTTTCAGGCTCACCTGCGTTAGTATTAATCGCTCCTCCAAAAAATTATTTCAAAAATTCCTTGACATGAGATATGCTTCCAATCTATAATATATACCTGTGATATAGTTTAGGAATTTGTGTCTATGCCTGATACGTTGCAGAAAGTAAAACCTCTTCCCAAAGGTAAGCTACGATATCGTCACGTGATAGATACCGTGGAACAGGGTATCCGAAGCGGAAAATATCTTCCTGGACATAAACTACCGCCAATAAAGGAATTAGCGGAAAATATGGGGTTAAATTTCCTGACTGTTCGCAAAGGAATCCTCGAACTGGCTAATAAAGGCCTGCTTGAGGTCAAGCCCGGAGTGGGAACCTTCGTCGCTGAAAAACCGATTCGTTCCGACAAAAAAACGATCAATATTGCGTTGGCATGTAGAAAATTCATGCTGGAAATCGATCAGCATCACCCCGCTATCGGAGCGTATCTGGCGGGGGCACATCGACGATGTCCGACTCCCAAATACGCTGTTCACCCGATGTTTTATGGTATGCATCATTTTATCGACGATATAGGCGATGCCCTTATCGACAGAGAGATCGACGGGGTCGTTATCACCGGTGCGGGAATGCTTGATAGGGATTTTGAGTTTCTTGAAGCTAACAAAATACCTGCAGCTATGGCTGATGCATATCGTTCGAATCAGCCCGATGACGATTGGATTGTAAGTGTCTGCAATGATTCCGAAGCTGTCCTTCGCCAAGCGGTTGCACATTTGCGAGGGTTGGGACATAAGCGTATTGCTTTTGTTTGTTACGCACATACCCCCGATAACGGTGCGATTCATCGCTACTTTTCCAAGCTGGTGTTTGATCATCAACTGGGCGACCCGAGAGAACTGATGATTCGCGTTGAAAACCCCGACGGTCATCCGCATTGGGAAGACCTCGAGCGGGTTTTCGACCTGAATCCCTTTGCGACCGGCGTTATCGTTTTGGATGAGTTTCTCGCCGACGTTCTGTTGGCGGGATGCGAACGCCGAGGTATAAAGATTCCTGATGATCTGTCCATAGTAGCTCTGCAGGATCTTTTACCCTATGGCCATCGTGTCCCCCTGACTGCTATTGACGGGGCGAAGCAAAACAGTCAGCTGGTCTATCACGCCTGTGATATTCTTGTTAAACTGATCGAAGGAAAGGACGTTACCCAGCGTCGGATAACTCTTACTCCCGAACTGGTCATCAAAGCCAGCACGGGCCCAGCTTCTGTTCCGCATAAAGGACGAATAATATGAGAAGACGATTTTCTATGGAAAGACATAAAAGAAATCACGGTTGTGTGATAACTCTGATGGTCTCGGTTATCATCGTATGGTTTGCCGTGAATGCCGAAGCAATCGGAATTCATCTTTCGAGTCATCCCAGCATACAGGATAGAGAAGCGGCTCGACAGTTAGGGCTTTACATCTATAAGATGACGGGGGAATCTTCCGAAATAACAACCGCAGCACCCAAAAACGGTGACCCTGCTATTTTTGTCGGAATAAACGCTATCGAGGGCAATGGCGGTATTGAAATTGGAAAACTCAAATCGGAAGAATGGTATGTGCGGAGCATTCCTGAAGGATTATTGCTTATGGGGGAAGGGCCAACAGGAACGCTATACGCTGTGTATCACTACCTTGAAGATGTTTGCGGCGTTCGATGGTGGACTCCGTGGGACGAATACGTTCCAAAGGTCAAAACGTTAAAACTAAACAATTTGAATCTTCACGGGGTACCTTCTTTTAAGATCCGGGAAATATACGCAACCTATGGGCATGACGGCGGTTGTTTTGATTCTCATATGCGTCTTAATAGCGATGAGTATCAGCCAATTTCCAGCAGGTATGGCGGGTTCAGAGCATTCGGGCCTCCCTACTTTTGCCATACATTTAAATTTTATATTCCTCCAAGGCAATATTTCAAATCGCATCCGGAATGGTTTTCGATGATAGGCGGTAAACG
>WFQY01000105.1 GCA_015486815.1 Phycisphaerae bacterium
ATATTTTGCTCTCCTTATATTTTTAAGTCTTTCTAAGAAAATCGGCCATTAACTACTAACCCGCATTTTCTCACAAGCAAAGATTGTTTTTGAAATGAATAGCCTTTCTATATGGATTGCGGGTAGGTTTGCGTAGTGATGGTTTTTTTACTCTGCCTATTGTTGTAAGAAATATTTCATCTGCCAGTAGGTGCGGAACCAGCATGTTGTGTTCAAGCCGCTTACACAGCTACTTAGCATCTCGTAACCTTCGGGAAAATCTCTATCGCTAATCGGCTCTGCCCATTTGATATAACCAGCCCTACCCAAACATTCCAAAATCGAACGCGCCTTGTCGATAAGTGCTTTCTCGTTGGTAATATCATAAGCGTCTAACATAGCAGCAGCTAATGACGGTGCCGGTCTGCGAATATTACCACGCCAACGAAGAAAATTCCAATAGCGATGGGACTGCGGCGACCAATGCGGTTCGATAAGCTCGTCGCGTTGTTGATTGGACAGAAAAGAAAAAAGCCAGCCATAGCCATCGCTGACAGCTTGTTCCGCTGACGATATTATTTTACGACAATAATCTATCCAGATATTTTTCTTTCGTGGCTTAAGGGTACACAATCGTTTCATCGCTAACACAGCAAGGGCAGCTGTATTGTCGGTAATGGTACCTTTGAAAAGTTCCTTCTCTAACGTTGTAAAACGCGAAAGGAAAAGATCAAACCAATATCGATTGGTGGGCTGATTTGCTCGTTGGCCGATAGCTGAGCAATATAACCCGAACGCTAATCCGTGTGGCCTAACTGTCGCCCAGCGAACAATAGCTCGAAAATAATTAAAGCTATAATTGTGAATATTCCAACACTGCGCACAATCAGCTAAAAATCGATTTATCCAATCAGCTTCGTCATTCGCTGCGATTGAATCTCTATAAATTTCCATTGCGTACATTGTGCGCATATATTGGTCGATACTTACCTCGCCTGACAGATTAGCTTTATCCGCACCGCCATAGGGTTTGGATAGAAAACCATTGGTGGCTCGGCTGACATTTTCGCCGGCATATTTCGCAGACTGCTCGGCGGAAAGTTTTAACGCATCGAAACATCGCTTTGCAATTTTCGCAGATGAATCTTCTTTCGTAATGAAATATCGGTATAAATGGCCAAGCATATATTCAGCTGTCGCCATCAAACTATCTTCATAATTGAAAAATCCCGCTTTCCATAATTCGCGCGGAGCATCGATACAATTGTAAATGACAATATCGGGAATCTCGTCATCGCACCACGCTCGATGTGTAGCTTCGTTGATGGTATGATAGACCAAGCCCGACGGACTTATCATATTGGATTCGATATATTTCGAAATGTGAGCTGCCCTGTCAGCTAATTCATTCACTGCTTTATTCCTCTGCAATCATAATACTGTAGATATTCAAAGGCTCCGAGCCGGCAAAGCCGGATAATTTGATTTGAAACATAGCGTCCGGCGATATTGAAGATTTTGATTTCCAGCTTACTGGCTGCTTTGTTGAATTGCCGACTATCGGGATACAATCATCGGCTGAATATCCGGAAATTGGCTTGCCTGATAGGTCTGACAGTTCAGCTATGATTTTACCGTCTTTACCGCAATCGGCATTGAGATATATTTTATAATTTGTTTTTGACTTTAATTCAATCGGAACGGTTATCATTGTACCGTTGCAATCGGCTGGCAGTTCAACGGCAGCGAAACCGTCGAGTCTGAGTTCAGCTAAGCCACAAGCAACTTTCATATTGTCCGAGCGTTGATAAGTATATTCTCCGTCTGACGGATGATAATAATTTGAGCCGCCATAATATATGCGAATGACATCGTCCGTTATAAGCGGTACGGTCGGAATGATAGAGCCTCTGTCCCATTGGCCGGCATCGCCTCGTGATATTAGTTTGTTACCGACGCTGAGAAACTGAAAAGATTTCCCATCTCTGCTTAGAGCTAATTCGACATCGTGCTGGTCGGGCCCATATTGATATTGATAGAATGCAACATACCAGCCTTCATATTGCCAAACGACAGTATCGTGAATTTGTGATTCCGGTCCTTGAAGGACGAGTGGCGTTCCGCGAAGTTCGCTTGGTAGAACAGGATTGTCTTCGTAAAATTGCCAATTTTTGAGGTCATCGCTATATGCCATTGCGCACGCCCTTCTGCCAAGCGTCAGCGATGAAAAGCCATAAGCACACCATTTATCACCTATTCTTATTACGCATTGCGGGACGAATGAAAGCGGACGTGGTAAGTCGCCAAAGAATAAACTTACGCGTTCGGATTGCCAATTAAAACCGTCCGACGAACGCCATAATGTGCCGAGTATGATATTCGAATCTTTCGGATATTTACCAGCTGATATTAGTTCGAGCTGCTGTAGAGACGTATCAAAGCTCAAAATCTTATAAGGAAATGATGAATCGGCTTCATCGATAAATAGTGCAGGCATATACGGCAGGCCTTCCATCAGATGAGAACCATTATCCGATATGCCTTTTCGTATCCAATGCAAACCGTCTTCGCTTATCGCATGTCCGATCTTAAGCCAATTCCACCATCGATGATCGCCCGGTTTCGGTTTGCCCATAGCGGAATACCACATTCTAAAATGCCCGTTCGATTCTTTTATTACTCTGCCGAAATTGAATACCCTTAACGATTCAAATGGCAGATTGTCGGAAGGTGTGAATATGGGATTTTGCGAATGTTTTTTCGCGGGGAAAAATCGCTGAGCGAATCCTCGTATATTAGCGAACTCCGCAAGGTCGAACATTAGGGTTTTAAATTTTTTATCGACCCTTAATACGTCTTTAATTTCAAGATAATGTTCGGACGAAAGATTGTCCGAAGCGAAAACAGTTATAGCGGTTTTATTATCTGTTTCGGTAACATCGAATTTTTCTATCTTTCGGAATATCTCTTCCCATCGAACGGTTGGTTTTTTGATCGTTCCGATAACGATAACTTTTCCGAATCTATCGCCGAGCCATCGGCAGCCCATTACCGCTCGGCGAAAGGTGTCGATGAAAATCAGCCAACAGCGATGAAACTTATCGAAAACAATCCTTGGGCTGTGCATTACCGAACGAGCTAACCGTTTATCGTCGGCATCTACATACGATTTTGTATTTTCGTTGTTAATGTTTCCTATAACATACGCAATTTGAGAAAACTGATTTTCAAAGGCGATAATAAATTCTTCATCGTTAAGCCAGCTAACAACTATTTCTCCTTCTCTGTGGATATATTCATCAGCTATTTCTATTTTTTCTGTCTTGTCAATTGCGTCTTGAGAGAGTTTTTTTATAGCATCATCGCTTAACAGCAAATATTTGATTTTAAAGCCTGATGTTACCCATACCACAACAGACCAGCCACTGTTTGAAGTGTGTATTGTATATTCCTGACATAGTTCTTGTGATACTGTATATCGCTTATCTCGATCGAAATCGATGAGTACCAATTCGTTGGATGTTTTATCATAATCCAATCCAAGCTGGCATTTACTCGCTGAGTTCATTATCTTCCCTCTACGTATAATATTTTCCCATTAGCTCGTGGCAGATGCAATTGTATCGTATTGTCTTTTATTATAACAGATTCGTTAGCGGATATATCTCTGGCAGCTGATATTTTCCACGGAAAGGTGAGAGTAAGAGCTATCCGTTTTTTGCCCTTAATCGGCGGATTTGCGTCATTTATCATATCGTCATAACTAAAATAACCGCCGACGATTTTAGGATCGACATCATACATTATAACGTACCACTTTTTGGGGCTGATCTGTTTTACCGCTAACGGTATATAAGGATTGCAACCAACGGGCTTATAAACTTTCAACTTTTTAAATAATCTATCGAGACATATATCGAATGTTCCCGAATCATATTCTATTTTCCACGGAATACGGCTGAGCAATTTTTTAAGATTTCCGGACAGTTTCGCTCGTTCCGCACTGATGGAATTTATTACCAATATACTCCCCCTACCGATCGTAATGCGTGAAACTGTCATATCTTTGTATCTTAGGAAAATCGTTGGTTTGCTATTTGAAAATTCACTTTCCGAAAGCACTTTTTGTACGAACGATTTGCCCACTCCAGTTTCGGTAATGATTGCAAACTTGGGAAAGGTTATAAATATTCCACCATCGCTTACCCACTTAAGAATACTATCCGAGACCTTTTGATCGACAACAATATTGTTTCCACCGTCAATCAGAAATTTCAGTCCCGTTAATTTCGGCTTGTCGATACTGACAGCCATCATCGGATATGACAATCGAAACAGATTCATTTTGATATCAGGATATTCATATTTTCTATTCAGCTTCAAGCCTGTTCGCTGAACGCATTGAGTCGTTTCATTTATCAGTACGCCAATAGTCGGTGAATTTGCAACAGGGATAGCGGATTTGATCTGATTCGAAAAATATGCAAATCGGGCAATCAACTCTTCATTCGGCAGTAGCTGAAAACTCGCACCACCGGAATAGAGATATGCACTATAATCGCCCATCAAAGTTTTATAAAAGGCAGAGCGTAAGGGTTCGCCCCTACAAGCAGGCCAACCATTCTCAGCTGTTATTGGCACGCCATATTGCAAATGATAGCCAAACATCTCTATATGCGTATGCGTTGTCGTTTCAACGTTTTCCGCGTGAATGGAAATTTTACCATACGCAGGAATAAGCGAAGCGGCGTCTCGAAAGCCTGGCCCCGCATCGTAAGGGCCACGCAATAACAACGGAATATCCGCGGACAATTTTCGTATAGCGTCAGCGGATGCTCGGAGAAACTGCCTATGCTTAAATAACCAAAATTCGTGATAGTCGAGAATCTGCTGATAGACTTTACCTTGTGGCTGTTTTATATCGGGTGGCTTGATATCTTCGGAACTCGATAATTTGATATTCCACCTTTGGCTTAATTGTGCGAGGGAATATTTCGAAAGCAGATACTTTCTGAAACCGTCGGATGCCTGTGGCGAATAATCTATGCGAAAGCTGGAAATGGCAGCTGGCGTGAGAAAAATTCCGGTAACACAATCGGGGTATAATCTCATATAACACTTAAGCAGATATGACCATAACTTCGCCCATTTTTCCCTGTTTTCATCGACTACAACGCTTATGTATTTATACCACGAACCACCGGATTTTTTGGAAAAATGGACGAAGTATTCGGGATACGGACGATGATCCCACGCATCGAAGATAACCTTCAAACCATTTCTTCGAGCGTCCTTAACCCACTTATCCAATACACTCCAATTAACAGCGTGTTTAATATCCTTACCGTTAGGCTGCCACGGAATCATCAGGACGACGCCATCTTGGCCCGCTTCTATTGCTTTTATGCCATTGTCGGGAAATAATCCGTAATCGCGAAAGGTTATCAAAAATCGAGGGACAGCGGGATAGTTCCAAAAGTTTTCTCTACTTACCGGTTGAGTTGCATTCAATATACAAATGGTACAATCATCGGTTATTGGTTTTCCGTTCGTTTGAAGTTTAGCTGACAATTTATACAGGCCTGGTGGAATTTTCTCCGCAGCAATCGTTTGCGAGATAACCATATCCGATTTGCGTGCTATCTGTTGAGTAATGTTGCATAGAGAAATCTTCCGCTTGTTATTACAATCGATAGCGAAAACCGAAAGATTATAATTTCCGACGCTATCCGAATAATTGCCTATGCGCATACGAAAATTAAATTTCTCTGCCTTTCGCGTAACAACACTTTCGGGTGCAATCGCGATGATACTTTCGGTATCACACAATAATGAAATCGCAGTGCGGACAAATTTTGCAAATTTTGTTTTGCTATCGCTCAATTTATATAAAGCTCTGAAACTTGTAAGTAGTGTCCTGCTTGCACCATACTCGATACAATTATCTTTTATCATTGCAAGCGCAATTCCCTTAGTCGTATCGCCACGCCTACCGCACCAATTGCTTCTTCTGTATATTCCGTCAGCATAATCTACAACATTGCAGCTGGGACGTAACCAAGGCAGATGTCCGCTTCTGGTCTGGAGAACCGTTATCTTATCAGCTATGCAATTTTTGCAGTAATCCTTTATAACACTACCGAATGTATCAAGTCCTATTTTCGTAGGCGTTGGCTTGCGAACAAAAGATGATTGCGGAAATTCCGTCCATACGTCTTTGGCACCGCGCATAAAAATCCTACTGTAAAATTGCATTCGGATACGCTTAATGTTGGAAAATTTCGAGCAGCTGCCGGAAAACGGGGCTTTATCACCAATATACCAAAATCGTCCACCCGCTTTTATATATCCGATGCATTTTTTAGCTATTTGTTCGGTATAATTTTGGCCTATGTAAATTACAAGGTCATATAGCCGACGATTTTGTCTGAAAAGTTTGGGAAAAGTATTTCTCTTCGATAATTTATATATTTTAATAGCTGACGTTTGTTTCAGATTTTCGTATAGATTATTTGTAATCAAATCGGACGATTGATTTTCGATAGAATCGATAATCAGGATTTGAAGCGATGGCTGATGAACATTTTGGGCTTTGGCTATTGGAACAAGACCTACAAATATACATGCGATTACCAAGAGAAATGCCGAGCGAAGCATAATATTTCTCCTATCAATGATATAAGATTGTTAAGGGCAAGTTTGATAATTTTAAGAAAATTAATATTTCCACCAGTTGTCCGGTATATCAGGCCAAAGTACCGCTATTCCTCTCGAAGTATAAGCAGTCGGTAGCGGAACGACATCGGGACGCTCTTTACTTTTGTAATATTTTACGTGCCCGTCCAAAAATGCTATCGGGACACCGTCCATATGTCGCGGGTCGGGATGCTCTCTATAGGCTGCTGGATTGGCTGGTCCGCCCAGCGCCCAGGCATACCAAGGCTGATTCGGATCCCAATAGGATTCGGAGAGAAATACAAACTGTGAAGGGTTATTTACAATGCTCAGCCTGATGGAACTATACGGGCCTATATCCGCGCTGCTATAATTCCACCATTCGACATCTCCGTCGCCGTCTTCATCGATATAACCGATTTGGCCATAGGGCGTTCCGGAATAGGCAGTTCCATGCATACCAATATTCGGACAATCCATCTTGTAATGATGAATATTACCTTTTACATCTTTGATATACTCATCGATTGCACCACGCCAAACGATATATTGCTGATTGGGAAACGGATGAAAACTTATCGGTGGAAATTTATCGGAATTGTCTTGCGCATAGTATAATTCAGCATTGATAAGCTGACGCAAATTTGAGCTACAGGTCATCAGCTTTGCTTGTTCTCTCGCACGAGACAACGCAGGCAACAGTATTGCTACCAATACAGCGATAATCGCTACCACCACAAGCAGCTCTATTAAAGTAAAACCCGTTCGTTGTACTTTCATCTGTATAGCTCCCATAAAAATTTTAATTGTTTTGTATTTTACTTACTCAAACTGACCGATTTTAAATACTGTTTTTATGTAACTCTTTATTTGCCAATAATCATACACAGCTGTCATTCCCGCGAAAGTCGAAG
>WFQY01000106.1 GCA_015486815.1 Phycisphaerae bacterium
CGTCAGATGTGTATAAGAGACAGAAACATCGAGTTCACGTTCCGCCTGAGTCCTGCTCGACGGATAAAACCGCCCCGCTACTATCGGTCTGCGTATCATAATATTATCCCCTTTTTACTTGACCTTGCGTTCGTTTTATTAATCATATTCGAAGTAAAGGATATTTTCAAATG
Source organism: Phycisphaerae bacterium (assembly GCA_015486815.1). Taxonomy (GTDB): domain Bacteria; phylum Planctomycetota; class Phycisphaerae; order JAAYCJ01; family JAAYCJ01; genus S014-18. The sequence continues at coordinate 174 of WFQY01000106.1, forward strand.
AGATGTAAATTTAGTACAATTATCGCCCTACTCGTTATGCTGATATCGCTCTCACCGATATCAGCCAAACAGACACTACGCCAACGAATAGTCAAACACCTCGCACCACTGAAACGAATAAAAGTTGACTATGGCATTATGATTGTCTCAGCGAAGGACGGAAAAGTCCTGTTTAGCATAAATCCCGACCTGCCTTTGATGCCAGCGAGTAACGAAAAACTGGTAACTACAATCTCAGCTATCACAAGATTAGGAGAAAATTTCCAATTCCGAACGCTTATCGGATTACTCGGAAACGATCTCGTAATTATCGGCGATGGCGATCCGGGATTCGGAGATACGCAAATAACCAAAGAACCCGCCTGTGCGATATTCGACCGCTGGGCTCAAACGCTAATCCGAAAGGGCATAACAAAAATAAACGGAAATCTGATTTTTGACGACACCGTATTCGATAACGTTTGGCGACATCCGAGCTGGCCGGCTGACCAATTCAACAAGTGGTACACCGCCCCTGTCTGCGGATTAAATCTAAACGACAATTGCATCGATATCCAAGTCAAGCTGAATGAAATGCACACAGGCCAACTGATAATCAAACCGTTCACCAATACAATCACAGTTAATACGCAATGGCTTACAAATCACACACGCGAAACAATTATCAACGCTGGCTGGCAGTCGGAAAACCAACTCCTTCTCAAAATCACTCTCGGAGACAAATCAGCAGGTCCTGTAAATCTGCCCGTTTTGAATCCGCGTAGCTTCTTTGCAAATATCTGTCGAGAACGGCTCGAAAGCTATGGCATATCCATCGCAGGAAAAACCATATTTCAGCGTGTCCGTACCGCAAACGGCACGGTACCAGAAAACTTTGTCAAATTAGCGGAGCATACGACACCCTTGTTTGACGATGTCAAGCGTGCCAACAAAAAGAGCCAAAATCTCTTCGCAGAATGCTTATTCAAACGAACCGGTTTTGCCTTCGCCCAAAAATATGCGAGTTTTCCCGTCGGCTCGTGGACAACGGGAAGATTCGCTGTCAGAGACTTCCTCACGGACAGATATGCAATATCGGACAAATCCGTTCGCATAGACGATGGCGGGGGATTATCCAGAAAAAATCGCATATCAGTCAGACTACTATGCAAGCTGTTGCAATTCGCATCTCATCAGCAATGGGCGAACAAATTTATCGATACGCTTGCAATAGCTGGCATTGACGGAACGCTACGCAGACGTATGAGAAACACCGCTGCCACCGGCAGAATCAGGGCAAAAACCGGATATATCAGCTCGGTAAGCGCATTGAGTGGCTATCTTGTAAACAACGACGGCGAGATACAGATAATTTTCTCTATGCTGTTTAATAACTTTCCGCGTGCCAAACTATGGCAAATCAAGCAAATACAGGATAGGATATGTATTGAGTTAGCGAAAGAGTTTCCAAGCTCAATACACAGAAAGTAAATTACTCAAACTGACCGATTTGCCATAAAATCATTTGTCCCCGCTGTGTCATTCCGCACGGAACGAAGTGGAGATGCGGAATCCATTTGGGCAGCAAGAGTATGGATTCCCGCACCAACGGCATCTTTGACTTTCGCGGGAATGACAGCTTGTGTATAATTATTAGTAAATAAAAAGTTACGCAAACAACAGTATTTGACATCGGTCAGTTTGAGCAAATTAAATGATAGTAGAAAATAAATCCGTATCAAATAAAACCCGAATAATCATTTTGATAGCGTCAATCGCTATTATAGTAATAGGCTTAGCGGTTTTACCCTACGTCATAAATTACTATTTCTCACCGCAACGGCTAATAAAAAATACGACCGCTGCTCTGGAAAAATTAACCGGTGCAAAGGTTAAGATTAGCAGTGCGAAACTATCAATGAAAGAAGGTATTACCTTCTACAACGTCAGCGTTTTTATTCCGGAAGAAAAAATGCGTCTGGAACAAAAATTCAATTCGACAGACGCAAAAATCTTCGATGCCAAGGCATTAAAAATCAAACTGAAACGTAGAAATATCTTCGGATTAAAATTTACAATCAAAGCTATAACCGTCGTCAAACCCAAATTTCATCTGGTAAGAATAGGCGAGAAAGGCAAATGGAATTGGCAGATGTTATTTGCCGGAAAGATGTCAGCTGCACAACTACGCAGAAAAAAGAAAGGTTTTGGCGTAGGACCAGCTATAAATCTCGAAAACGGACAAATAGACCTTATCGAAATAAGCAAAACACATCGATTATTTTTAGGGCAGATAAATTTTGCTGCTAACGCTGAACCTCAAAAATACTTTTACAGAATCAGACTGAAAACGTGGACATCAAAAAATCGCGGACCCGCAGCTTTTATCGATTTCAATCCCCGAACAGGCCAAATATTAGCAGGCAAAATGGAAAGCATCAGCTGGGAAAATCTCGAACTGACATTACCCAAACCATACAGAGAATTCTGCAAACAATATAATCTATCGGGCAAAATAGGCATCCCGCTGATTAAATACGAATCACCGTCAAAATCGCAGATGGTACTTGTCCTCGAGAATGTCCACGCGTGCCTCGCCGGTTTTCACAGTGCGACCCAACCCCAAGCATGTCAGCACATTGTAGAACTTTCCGAGCTTAACGGCCGGCTAATTTTCAATCAAGAAGAGGTAATCATCGATAAAGTAACGGGCAAATTCAACGGCGCCGATTGTATCATTGATGGCGTATATAAAGGCTACAGCAAAGACTTTCGTAAAACATCTTTTCAAATCAACATCCAAGCCCGCAATCTCATCTGCCCCGACTATACCGACCCAAAGCAATATCCGACTATCGAATATAAATTTCCATGGAAATTAAGATGCTTCTTTCACGATTTCAAACCGAAAGGCAAGGTGGATTTCGACCTCAATATAACAAAACAAGCAGGCTCAGACGATAACTTTCTATTAAATGGCGTTATATCACCTAAAAATACCAGTGCCGAATATTTCAGGTTTCCATATCGTGTTAATAATATTACGGGAAAAATAAAAATCATAAACAACAGCTTCAAATTAGTCGGACTTAAAGGCACCAGCGACGGCGGAACAGTCGCATTGGACGGCTTTATTTCCGAACCTTCGAAGTTCTCAGCTGTCGATATCAAAATTCATACACAAAACAGCCCTCTTAACAAGAAACTCTTCGCTGCATTGCCTTCGCAATATAAAAAAATCTGGAAAATGTTCAACCCTTCGGGCAAAGGCAATGCTGAAATCATCCTTCATCGCGATGCTGGTGTAGGCAAAAAATGGAAAAGAGAGATTACCTTCAATCTTACGAACGCAGCTGCCTGTTACGAAAAATTCAGATATCCGATTAACAAACTCACAGGCACGATGCACTTTAGCAATGACAATCTGCAACTCAAGAATCTCGTCGGCCAAAACGGAAACGCAGAATTAACCATAAACGGAAACGTCCGAAAAATAAACACGAATAAACCCGTTGTAAAAGTCAAAATCTCAGCGAAAAATGTCCCAATCGACGATAAGCTAATAAGCGCCCTACCGCCTCAGCCAGCAAAAATCATCCGTGATTGCCAACTCAGAGGCATTACCGACCTGCAAGGCACACTCCATACCAGCGAACAAAATAAATTGACATATAAATTTCTATGCCAATTAAAAAATATAACTTTGTGCTACAAGGATTTTCCGTATCGTATCGACTATCTGACAGGTCAGCTGACAATCACCCCCAAAACAGTTACCATTGACGGTGCCTTTGCGAGAACAGGCGGGAAAAATCTTCGCGCAAAAGGACAAATAGATTTGGGAGAAAACAGCCAACGAATAAGTTTGAAAATCTCCGCAGACAATATCCCCATCGACTCTCAATTATACAAGGCATTGACACCAGCTCAACAGCGTATCTGGAAGGCAATTACCCCTTCGGGAACAATCAAAGTACGAGCCGACTTAAAGCGTATTAAAAACCAGCCTTGGAACTGGCACCTTATTATCGAACCCAAAAACTGTCATCTACAATACAAACTACTGCCCACAATAAAAAATCTTACGGGCATTATAGAATTTCAACCCCATATTGCATTGTTCCGCAAAATTAGCGGAACGATTGACAAACACCCGATAAATCTCGATGGCAAGCTAACCGCAAAAAGAAACAATATCCATTCGGAGATTAAGCTGACGATAGAGCAGATGCCTATTACCGCTGGCTTGCTTTCGTTTTTTGACGGCAGC
>WFQY01000107.1 GCA_015486815.1 Phycisphaerae bacterium
GCAATATTGCGGGCACGTAACGGAAAGTATTTTTCGCAAACAGATGCGTTGGCTTGCGGAAAACGGGTTTTCGACAGTTAAACATTGCGTATTGTCAGAATGGCTTGCAGGAAAAGTCTCGTTAGCGGGCAAAAAATTGGTAGCGATAGACTTTGACGATAATCGTCTGAATGTATTCGAAAATGCGTTTCCGATAATGGAAGAATTCGGATTTAAAGCAACTGTTTTCGTTATATCCGAATTGGCTGATGGGAATCTTCCTGAGATGCAGCAATTTCCAGCTATGGATTGGACACATTTAAGCAGGCTTAGAAATGTGGGATGGTGCATTGGCTCACATACAGCTACGCATAAAAACTTAGCGGAGCTTTATCAGACAACAGGTGGAGCGGAAAAAGTCGAATGGGAATTAGCGCATTCTCAGCAGCAAATAAAACAAAATCTGGGAGTGGATGCTATCAACTTTGCGTACCCGAATGGCAACTGGAGCGAGGATGTGGAATCTATCGTTAAGAAATATTATAAATCCGCAAGACTATGGCAGAATGAATTCAGTATGTGTTTTAATACTAAATCTACCGACCCCTATCGGTTGGTAGCTATGAATATATCGATGCAAACGTCTGAAGACAATTTCAAGAACATATTATCTTCGTTATAAGAAAAGGATACTTTTATCATAGGAGACTAAAAATGAAACGGAATCAGATTCCTAAAACAGATTTGAGTGTATCGGAAATTTGCCTTGGCACGATGACTTTTGGCACGCCGGTCGGTGAAGCTGACGCTATCAATCTGACGCTTTATGCTATTGATAAAGGAATTAACTTTATCGACACCGCCAATATGTATGAAGGATATGCAAGGCACGTAGGTTCGCCTGGCGGAGTAGCGGAGGAAATTTTGGGAAAAGCGTTAAAAGGTAGGCGTAATGAAGTTGTGCTCGCAACGAAAGTCGGAATGAAGGTTGGCGATGCACCCGAAGATGAAGGCACATCGCCCGCTGCTATCAAAAAACAGCTTGATAAAAGTTTGAGCAGACTCGCAACCGATTATGTTGATATCTACTACCTTCATAAACCCGACCCTTCGGTTCCGCTGACTGATATTTTAGGTGCATTAAAAGAAGCTATCGATGCGGGCAAGATCAAATATTATGGAATAAGCAATTATTCCGCAGAGCAGACAGCGGAATTGCTCGAAGTTGCAGACAAAAACAATCTGCCACGCCCCGTAATGCATCAGCCGCCTTATAGCTTGTTAAAACGTGATATCGAAAAAGACCTTCTGCCTCTTTGCGAAAGAGAACAGGTAGCGGTAGTTCCCTATCAGGTGCTTCAGGGTGGACTGCTGACTGGAAAGTACCGCAGAGGACAAGCCCCACCCGCTGGTTCACGTAAAAGTGAAAAAGCTGATTGGCTGCCCGACCTTACCGATGAGCTTTTTGATAAACTCGAACAAATAGAAGCTGACGCAAAAGCCAAGGGCAGAACGATGCTCGAACACGCAATAAAATCCGCCCTCGATCAGCCTGCGATAATTTCCGTAATACTCGGCGTTAAACGAACCGACCAAATAGATTCGCTAATATCAGCGGTAAGTTAATTTTACTAATATATTTGACTCTTTACGCTCGGATTTCGCAAAACGGAATCCGAGCTATTTTTTGCCTACCCAAATCTCACAGATTAACCATTTTAACAGCTACGCTTTATCTAAATTAACAAAATTTGTCATAAGAAAAGGCTATATTTTAAACTTAAATGGGAACAGATAAAAGGCCCGACAAAGGATAAAAAATGGAAATTAGCAATCGACATTTTGAGAAAGGTACCGATTATGCATCATAGTGAACCAATCCGTGTATTGCTTGTCGATATAAGCAGGGGCTATTTGCCAAAATTAGAGCCTTATCTGCAGTCGGCGGGATTACACACCTTTCTCGCACACGACTTTCATCAGCTATTAAGCGATTTACGCAGAGGCACGTTCGATGTTATATTGATAGCGGACTCGATCGCCGATATTGAAAAGAACGATTTGCCAGGCGTGATTCGTTATATTAATACCGCTACGTATATTCCTATCATCTGGATACCCGACAAATATGACAGCCAAATATCGATTATAGGTCTGGAGCTTGGCGTCGATATGGTACTCGACCCAAGCAGTCCGCCTGATTTGATATACGCTTATATTACAAAGTTGGCGAAGCACAAACGCGGACACGATGGTATGCTCGACTCGATAGATAATCTGCGAAATATGCTTGTCAAACAAGCTCAGCAGCTCAGTCAGCTGAAAAACGACAACAATACCCTGCGAGAGCTTTCCATAACCGATCCGCTTACCGGCTTGTTTAACGCAAGATATATGCGAAATTGGCTTGAACAGGCTTTCGCGTATGCAAAACGCTACAATAAGCCTATCAGCGTTATGCTCATCGATATGGACAATCTCAAATGGATAAATGATTGTTACGGACATCTCACAGGAGATAAAGCCATCAAACTTATCGCTTCGGTATTGAAAAATTCTGTCAGGGATAGCGATCTCGTCGCAAGGTATGGCGGTGATGAATTTCTCATCGCGTTGCCTGATACGCCTGCTGATCAGCTGCCGAGATTGGCGGACAGAATTTTACAGGATTTGCAATCATCATCAATTTCATCAGGCAAAGAGGAATTTACCATTTCTTGTTCGCTCGGGTCTGCAACTTATCCGCAGGACGGCGATTTTGCGGTTAGCGAAGAACTTATCGATTGTGCCGATCAGGCACTCTATGCAGCTAAGCGTGCGGGCAGATCGCGATTAGCACAGTGGCACGAGCTTCCGATCCAACATCATCAAGCGCATAATTCAAAAACTCCCACCTTCGTTACAAATTAGGGACGCGCGAAATGCAAATCTTATGCCCCCTACGGCTCATCGCGAGTCCGTCAGTCGGTGAAAAATGACATTTTGCAGGAGCCTATATCGTCTAAGATATAGAAGTTTTCTTTAGTAAAATTTCCCGTCTTCAAAAAATCCCAAAATTTATTGAAATTTCTCTTGACATATAATTTGATTTCTGTTATTGTGAACATAACAGAGGAGCGTCTGATAAAGTGGTTAGGACAAATACAAAGGTAAATTTGGTAAAGAACTCGATAACCTCGCAGGTAATAGACGGGCGGTTTAAGCCCGGCGATAAGTTACCATCTATCAGGGATTTAGCAAAGGGTTTTGGCGTCTCGCATGTAACAGCTTCTTTGGCGGTCAGCGAATTGTCCGCTTCGGGCTTGATCGATGTCCGCCCGGGTGTCGGTGCGTTCGTAGCGGAGAAAAATGAATTTGATGAGTCAGCTAAACAGCTTACAATCGGCATAGCTCTGCTCAATAGCAGCACAACCAACATTGTCGATTATTCGGGTTTGAATCATCCTGCTGTCGGACATATGTTAGCGGGATTTCATACCTATTTCCCTAACGAAAAAGCGTCTGTCAAGCTGTTGGGATATCATAAAGGTCAGCTTGCTGACAAAAATAGTGCGGTAGCAGCAGCGGTTCGCTCGGGCAGAGTTGATGGTTTGATTATTACCGGCCCGATAACGCCTGAAGAGATAGATTTCGTGCAAAAGAACAATGTTGCGATTGTATTGTGTAATCATTTGGTGCCGCAGCGGTCGGTGCCTAAGGTGTTTATCAACTGGCAGTCGGGATTTCGCAATATGTTAGCTAAGCTTATCGAGCTGGGACATAGAGATATAGAATTGATTACATATAAAGAGGAATGGCTTTTGAAGCAGGAACGTGGCAGGAGCTATGTTGAGACAGCTAACTCGCTTGGGTTGCGGGAATTTTCGCGTGATTCGATTCATATTGTCTATAACTCGGATCGCCCTGTAAGCAGAGAAGATTATGATAATATTGTTGCAGAGGCGATGTCGAAAAAGCCTACCGCGGTCATTGCGTTCGATGAAGTTATCGCTAATCGAGTTGTTCGCTATTGTTATGATCGTGGGCTTAGGATTCCGGCAGATGTTTCGCTTGCAGCTTTGAATGATATGACACCCGATTCTCATCCGTTAAGGCTTACCGCTTTGAATATACAATCAGCTTTTGTTGATATGATATATGAATCTTGCAGCTTGCTGGAACGAGCTATACGTGGCCAAATGATATCGAGCGAGCGTGTAATGATAAGTACGTCGATAGTGGATGGCGAATCGGTGGGGAGAAGAGGCGGATGATTGCGAATTGCGGATTGCGGATTGTTGATTGAAGAGAGAAACGTAGGCGGTTGGCAGTAGAGAGTAGGCAGTAGGGGCAGACCTGTGTGTCTGCCCAAAATTCGACATTTAGCATTTGTAATTTGTAATTTTTGTTTTAGGTCTTTTTTAACAAGGAGAAAAAAATGGAACAGGTACGAAATGGAAATTGTGGTTTTTTGGTTAATTTTAGTCGCTTTTTAAATGAAAGGAGCAATGCGATGAAAAAGGTAATGTTGATGAAAAAAATATGGTCGAATGTAGTTATCGGTATTTTGATTGGTCTTTTAACTCACACAGTCGCCTCTGCTAGTGTGATTACTGCTAGTGCTGCGTGGGGTGGTAGCGATTATGAAAACCTCTATGAGGAAGGTACTTCTCCATCGGGGGTGAATGCGATTTTGCAGAGTTTTGTTGTTCCCGATCCGGGACCAGGGCTTACCACCATGGCAGAGAGCCTGACGCTAACCGCGAGAGCCGCATATCCCGACACGGTTAATGGCTATGAGTTTTGGATAATTCCTGGTGACTATCCGGATCATTTACAACCGTACATTGACAAGACC
>WFQY01000108.1 GCA_015486815.1 Phycisphaerae bacterium
AATTTTACAAACGGCTTGGCTGTCAGGAAAAACTCCCGCCCGAAGAAAAAAAGGGCTTGATAAAGTCGATAGAAAAAAATATCGAAAAGTTAGATCAACCTGGCCCGTGGCTTGACAAGTGGGCGGAAAAGAAACTCAAAGACGGTAAACTCTCGGAGATATACAAAGTTACCGACCGATTGTTTAAAACATCATTCAGGCGGAATCTTCCTGCGGTGTTATATTGGCAGGGTAGAACACTTTTGGCTGACGAAAAATATGACGAAGCCGGTTTGAAACTTATGCGTATTGCGATAGAATTTCCATCGTCGCGATATACCCCAGCTGCTCTATACTATGCTGGCAGAGCAGCGGAACTTGGCGGAAAAATAAATTATGCCAAGCGAATATGGAAAGAATTGATAGATAATTATTCAGCGAGTACAGATTTTACTATTATCGGGTTTGTCGAAAAGGCGCGTGATGCTTTGGAAGATAGGGAGTGAATATGAAAAAGATATTAGCGTGTATATTTCTGTTGATGTGTAGTTCGTCAGCGATGGCTCAGGGGCAGAGTGTTACCATTGATTATTTTCAACGATTTGTTATTGACGGTGGGTTGATTACGTGGGTCGTTCTGATTCCGCTTAGCGTTGCCACCTTCGCCATCATCGCTGAGCACATTTTGAGTATTCGTTCGTCGAGATTGTTCGACAGTGAGCTTTATCATAAACTCGCAGGTGCAATCGCTCGTGATGATATATCAACAGCGTGGAAGCTAACCACCGAACGAGAAAGTTTTCTTTCGAACGTAGCTAAACGCGCCTTTACCGAATTGACCAATGCGACCGAATCAGCGGAATATGCAATTATCGAAGCAACCGAAGAGCAGGCAACGAGACTGTTTCGAAAGATCGAATACCTTAATATCATCGGCAACGTCGCCCCTATGATAGGGCTATTCGGTACGGTATATGGAATAATATTAGCATTTAACAAATTAGTTGAAGTCGTTCGAGCGGGCGGAGTAACTCAGCCTGACCAGTTGGCGGAGGGAATTTCGATAGCGTTGGTAACGACGTTTTGGGGATTGATTGTAGCAATACCAGCGTTGGCTATGTATGGTCTGTTTCGCAATAGGATAGATGCGATGGCAGCTCAGATAGCAAACAGGGTGCTTGAATTGGTGCAAAAAATCACACCCGAACAACGAAAACGCTTGAAGGAAATTATTGAAAAGCAAGCTGAATGAATTTGAGTATTGATTATGTTTATCAGGTCGTTTACAGGGAAATATCATAGTTGGCGTGGCGGATTAAATCTTACTCCACTTGTTGATATTGTTTTTCAGCTTATTGTGTTTTTTATGGTGGTCTCACAGGTTGTAACCGCAGAACGTCAGCCTATGGATCTGCCTGCACCGTCGCATTCACAGGCGAAGGCTCGTCAACATCCGAATCGGTTGGTAATAAATCTGTTCGCTGACGCGTCGGGCAATATTGCAAAGATTAAAGTAAACGCTAACGTGGTAAAGAATTTAGCTTCGCTTGTGGATATTTTGCTACGAGAGGGACCTGCGCTCGAAGCGAGCAATGGCAGTGTTATTTTGCGTGCGGACAGAAATTTGAAATTCGAGCAGGTACGCAAGGTACTACAAGCAATTTCCAACGCAGGGATAACATCGCTTGAGATTGCAGCTCAGCAAGAAAACAAGTCTGCAACAGGTACTGCGCAATGAAAAGAAGCGGAACATCGGATATCGCAAATCTTTGGCAGAAAAAACGCCAAGCTCGACGAAGCGTAAGTGTCGGTGCAATAAATCTCGCTCCTATGATGGACGTGATGTTCAATCTGCTGATATTTTTTCTCGTAGCAACGAGTTTTCAGATGCCTGAAGGTCTGCTCTCCGCCCGACTGCCTAAGACATCGGGAATATCCGATAGGCAGGCGATTGTTCCGGTTGTGCCAATAAAAATTTTTCTGGAAACCGCACCCGGCGAAAAGAATGTTTTGATTCGTGTTAGTACATCGATGAGTTCGGATGCCGCCTCTCTGATTATTTTGGAAGACTTCGATCAGCTTTATACATTACTCAAAACTCTGCCGAAAAAGCCCGGTATAACTAACCAAACGCCAGTAATCATCGCAAGCAAGGACAAGGTCAAATGGGACACTATCGTCAACGCCTATAATGCAGCTGTCCGTGCGAAATTCAAAAATATCGTCTTTGCGGAATTTTGAAACCGCTCACACCTTTACTACGCTTACGCCTTTACTATTTTTCGTCTGCCTGTTTTAACATTTGCGGTAGCATTGCGAGTATCAACAACAAGTTTTGAATTTTTGACTATCCACTTATAATCATAGCTGCTGTGGTCGGTAGCAATAAGCACACAATCATAGCTCGCCAGCATCTTCGCAGAAAGAGGTTTTGATTTCATTCGTAGGTCGTGCTCTCGCTGTTTGTGTGTTTTAGGGATGTGCGGGTCGTTGTAATCGACTTTTGCACCGTGTTCTCTGAGCAATTCGATAAGCGTAATCGAAGGTGATTCACGAACGTCATCGACATCCTTTTTGTAAGCAAGTCCGAGAACAAGCACCTTCGAGCCTCTCAATGCCTTGCCGTGCCGATTTAGTGCTTCCATAACTCGCGAGATGACATATCTTGGCATCGATGTATTTATCTCGCCTGCCAATTCGATAAAGCGCGTAGTCAATTCGTATTGGCGTGCTTTCCACGTAAGATAAAACGGATCAATCGGAATACAATGTCCGCCAAGCCCCGGACCGGGATAAAACGCCTGAAAACCGAACGGTTTGGTCTTCGCTGCATTTATTACTTCCCAAATATCGATACCCATTCCGTCGAAAAGCATTTTCAGCTCATTCACCATCGCTATGTTTACCGAGCGGTAAATATTTTCGAGCAGCTTAGCTGACTCCGCAATGGCAGAAGTAGAAACGGGCACGACGGTTTTTATAGCACAGCTATATAGTTTGACTGTAAGCTCTCTGCTGGCGGAGTCATCCGCACCGACGATTTTCGGAATTGTAGCGGTAGTATAATCCTTTCTGCCGGGATCCTCACGTTCGGGCGAAAAAGCGAGGAAAAAGTCTCTGCCCGCCTTTAAGCCTGACTTTTCCAAAATCGGTTTTATGAGTTCGGTGGTTGTTCCCGGATATGTCGTACTTTCCAAAACTACAAGCTGTCCTCGTTTGATATTTTTCGAAATCGTTTCTGCAGTGCTTACCACAAATCGCATATCAGGGTCGCGAGTTTTGGTAAGTGGAGTCGGAACGCAGATAATAATTGCGTCAACTTTTTTCAGCTCTTTCATATTATCGGTGGCACGAAACAGTTTTTTACCTACAAGTTCCTTGATGAGTTTTGACGGTATATGTTCGATATAGCTCTTCCCTGCATTGAGTTTCTTAATCTTGCCGGGGTCAACGTCAAAACCTATTGTTTTTAGTCCGCCTCTGGCAAATTCGCGAATCAAAGGCAGCCCTACATATCCAAGCCCCATAACTCCAACGATAGCTTTTCTGTCTGCGATTTTTTTCAAGAGTGTTTGTTTCATTTAGTTTATCTCCGCTGAAAAAAAAGTTAAAACCAAATAATATTATCGGATAATTTTAATACAAGCTAAAGTTCAATGCCAGCGATTTCAGCACCGCATTGCGGGCATTTACCGTCAGCAATATTGTTTTCGACGACACTGAAGCCCCATCGTTTTATCAACTGGGAATTGCAATTATAGCAATAGGTTTGCTCGGAGGGATGGCCTGGGATATTTCCACCATAACAATATCGCAAGCCTGCTTGTTTGCCTATCGCGAGTGCACGTTCGATAGTTGACATCGGCGTTGGCGGTGATTGGTCATATCGATAATCGGGATGATACCTGCTGACGTGCCAAGGGACATCGACGCTAAGTTCAGTCGCTATGAAATTCGCAATATCTCTCAATTCATCTTCGCTATCATTTTGGCCAGGGATGATAAGCGTTGTAACTTCAAGCCAAACTTTATTTTTCGCAAGCCAGCGTAAAGATTCGAGCACCGGTTTGAGATGAGCATGGCAGAGAGTTTCGTAAAATTCTTCACGAAAACTTTTCAAATCAACGTTTATACCATCAAGATAAGGTTTTATGGTCTCGAGAGCTTCTATGGAAATATAGCCATTTGAAACGAAGACGTTTTTTAAGCCCGCTTGATGGGCGAGTTCGGCAGACTCATGAGCAAGCTCGAAAAAGACGGTCGGCTCGGTATATGTATATGCGATAGACCTACAGCCGGCATTTTGAGCCTGCTTTACAATCTGCTGTGGAGAGATACTTTGTCCGATGAATTTACCGTATATCCTCTGCATCTGCGATATCTGCCAATTCTGACAAAATTCACATTGAAAATTGCACCCAATACACGCTACCGAGAAACTTCTACTGCCAGGCTGAAAATGAAACAAAGGCTTTTTCTCAATCGCATCGACGTTAGCTGCGCAGACATAATGATAATTTAAGCTAAAAAGCTCACCAGCGATATTCTTTCTCACCTGACATCGCCCGGTTTTACCTTCCGCTATAACGCATTGAAACGGACAAAGCTTGCATCTGACCTTTCCGTCTTCGCTCTTTTCCCACAACATAGCGGGATGTGTTTTAAGCTCTGGCATACCCAACGTTTCCTTATTTCCGCAAATGTATAAGTCCGTTTACATCTTTCAGCCGAAGCGCCTTTGGACACGGGTTAATCTTTTTCATCGTAAGCAAAAATGTTACGGAATTCTGCCAATTTAGCGAGCCATGCGTACTGGCAATATTAACCGTTCTTGCAAACGAAGGATTGCCACAGAACCATCCGTCTTTTATCGTTAGTATTATATCCGACGGATACTTTGCCAATCCGTGATAAGCACGCCAAATTCTCGCAAGCGGATCGGGATAGATATGGTCAATTGTAGCATCAAATAGTGCTTTATCATCAATCGAGCCGTCGGAATAAACTTTGCCCGATTTTTTTAACTTTTCGATAATCGGCATCAGTTTTAGCGGATCACCTTTAAGGGCATTATACGTATATCCTTTAGCTGTTTTGCTTACTATCGCTTTACCCGTTTTGCTTCGTACTACGATTTTTGAATAATTGGAATTAGCCAGCGGATAAACCGCCAATTCGACCTGCGGATATTTCAGCATAGCATCAGATACAGTAGCTGGCTGATTCGTATAAAGTTCGGAACAGGTAACCAATCCGAATTCGATACAGACTACATCGCCAGGCTTTTGCAATTTGTTCGTAGGATGAAAGCCAGCTTTTTTCAACGCTTCTCTTATATTAAAATATTTACC
>WFQY01000109.1 GCA_015486815.1 Phycisphaerae bacterium
CTATGAAATTGGCCGAATATAGGGGTAAATTGGGGGATTTTTGAACGGATATGCAGATCAATCTTTATCAGCCTTCACTATTGTGCCAGCTGATTCTTAATTGTTTACCCATAATTCTTATAATTTATCATTCAAGGTTATTGTTTTATCTCGGACGGAATACCGGTGCTACCGCTGGACATCCGAGCTGATGGGGGATATCACCTGCCTGCAATCTCTCAGCTATAAGTGCAAAGACTTCATCATAAACAGCAAGGGTCAACTCAACGTCCTCTTGCGTATGCGAATAAGATACGTTGTGATAGCCCAACGTAAGAATTCCCCTTTTATTTGCTTCTTTGATGAAATATGTCTTTATCTGCTCAACGCTGGCTGACGGATGATTCTTGAAACTTATCACATTGATAGGATCGGGACCTATACATTTCATATAATCCGCAATCTGATATTTTTGAGCTAACTTGTTTGTTCCATCTCTTAATTTCCTGCCGAGCGAATGAATATGATTTATTACACTGTCATTGCGCAATATCTCGATAGTCTTTTTGGCAGCTGACAATGAAACCGCTTCTCCTGCAAAGGTGAAAGAAAAGAATACTTCGCTTGCAAAATATTTCATCAAATCTTTTCTTCCTACAACTGCGGAAACAGGAGCGCCGTTTGCCATCGCCTTGCCAAATGTAGATAAATCAGGCGTTACACCGGTTAATTTCTGTACGCCACCAACACCGAAACGAAATCCTGTTATTATTTCATCAAAGATGATAATAGCTCCGTTTTGATGTGTTATTTCTACGAGTTTGTTAAGCAAGTCGGCATCCGGTTCTCGCGAATGCATCGCAGGTTCTATAATGACAGCTGCTATCTGGTCGGGATATTGTTCAAACAGACTTTTTAAACTTTCCGGATCGTGCTGATTAAATCGATGCGAAAGCGCCCTTACCGCTTCTGGAATGCCCGCATTTCTATCGGTAATACCTATATACCAATCCTGAAACCCGTGATATCCGCCTGCTGCTATGTGATCTCTGCCGGTAACAAATCGTGCGAGTTTGACAGCAGCTGAGGTAACATCCGAACCGTTCTTAGCGAATCTCACCATCTCCGCTGACGGTATTAGTTCGCACAAAAGCTCCGCTACTTCTATTTCTATCGGACAGGTAAGAGAAAACGCTTGGCCTTTTTTCAGCTGAGCTATCTGTGCTTCCACCACCGGCTCATAGCAATGGCCGAGAATAACAGGCCCCAAACCCATCATATAATCTATATACTCATTTCCATCGACATCCCATACCCGAGAACCCTGCGCCTTTTGCAGTATCATAGGAGAATATCCGAGAGCAAGCTGGGAAGCGGATTTACTGAATGTGCCAGCAGCTCCGGGTAAAGTCTTCAACGCCCGCTCATACATTTTCAACGAATTATCGACACAGTGTTTTGACGGATTATCAAAATCGTTAATATTCATCGGCAACTACTCCTTGACGTAAGATTGTCAATATGATATCTTGATATAAAGTACAAAATCACATTACGCTGTTATGACAGTATCATAACAAATGGAGGTTTGTCAAGTGAAAATTTCAAAAAAACCGACTAAAAGTCAACTGGCATACGACAAACTGCACGAAATGATAATCCAAGGAAAATTCTCTCCCGATAATAACTGGTCGTTAAGAAAGTTAGCTTCGAAACTTAAAATGTCAGTCGTCCCGATCAGTGAAGCTATCCGACGACTCGAGCAACAAGGAATTATAGAAGTAAGACCTCAGCGTGGAATTATGGTCAGGCAACTATCATCGGCGGAACTTGAACAGTTGAAAATCATCCGCGAAGGATTTGAAGTGCAAGCGGTGCGAATGATTGCAATATCAGGCGATAAGAAAAAGATAAATATACTTAAACAAATGGCCAAAAAATTGCAAACACTGTTAAAACGTAAAAAATACGCCGAAGCTGCCTATCTCGATTTTCAGCTTCACCATAAAATCGTTGAGTCCGCCGGCATCAAAGAAATTACTCAACGATATGATCAGTTAAGCACTTTGTGTATGCTGAATAATGAAGGCGAAGGACCAAAATGGACACAAAACGAATATCAGAGCAGCTCCAACCACCTTCTCCTCATAAAGGCAATCGAATCGGGCGATCCCGAGCAGGCAGATCGGGCTTTAAGAGCACATATCAACTCCGTTGTGGATAAAAAACTCTCATCTAACTGAAATGCTGATAGCCAGCGGGAAAAATCTTTTCTCTGTTACCATCTTTGCGTATCAAGACAACGTCGCTACCCGAAACCATTCTGCCGACGGGATATAAGACAATAAAATCCGGCAGCGACGGCAAATCTTCGGAACGCTCAGCTATAGAAGCTAACAATTCGAAATCTTCCCCGTCATTGAGAAGATGATATAGAGCAGTTGTATTTGTCTGCATCGCAAGTTTTTTTGCATCATCGGAGATTACCTGCTCGAGTAAATCTTCGTAAATCTCAGCTCCGCATAAACTATCACGACAGATATGATTCAAATCACTGCTTAGGCCGTCGGAAATATCTATCATCGCATTCAGAGAAAGATTTTGAGCTAACCATATCGATTGTTCGATTCGCGGGCTAAAGGCACAATGATGGCTAAGAGATGACCCGCCCAATTTTCCGGTAACATATATCGTATCACCGACTTTAGCTCCGCTTCGCAGCACGGGAGAATTTTCTTCGCAATAACCGATCACAGAAACATCTATTATCAGTTTATCAGCTGAGCTCAAATCACCACCTGCTACTTGGCAGCTGTACTTACGAGCTAACTCTTTTATGCCGACGAATATTTCGCAAACAAACTCGTCCGAAAGGTGCTTAGACCGGGCAAGGGAAACAACAGCTGCAATAGGCCTGCTTGCCATCGCAGCGCAATCCGAAAGACATACACCGATTGCTTTGTGTCCTATTTGTCTGGCTGTGAGGCTGTCAATCCTGAAATGGACATCTTCGACAATCATATCGGAGCTAAAGAGTAATTGTGTATCCCCAACCTTAACGACAGCCATATCGTCGCCAATACCGAGAGTTACAGACGGATTTACTCTGTCGGCAAAAAAATCCTTAAGCCAATCTATCAACTCGAATTCGTTCATTATTTTCTCAAATCGACAAGTTTCTGCGCAAGCTTAATTATAATCGAAGCTAATCGTTTTTTGCTCATCTCGGGAAACCCCTGCCAGCCAAATTGCTCCGTATAAATCTGCACCTTATCGGTTTCACTATCGATGGCAGCCGGCGAATTCAATATGATTGCATCGAGATTTTTGCTGCGAAATTTCCGGAGGGCATTCGCTTTGGCATTGCGATCTTCGAGTGCAAAACCTATCAAAATTCGCTTTTCTTTACGCCTGCCAAGCTCAGCTAATATGTCAGGATTCCGAACGAGCTTTAATGAAATTTCTTTGTCATCTTTTTTAAGTTTATGGCGAAGTTTACTCGCAGGACGATAATCGCTGACAGCAGCTGACATTATTATCACGTCAGCGTTTTCAAAATTATCAAAAACCGCTTGTTTCATTTCACGAGCGGAAGTTACCTCGATAAATTTTTCGCATTTCGGTTTTCGAAGATTCACCGGTCCGGAAATAAGTATGACGTTATGTTTTTTGCGAGAAGCTGACGATGCTATTGCATAGCCCATCCGTCCGCTCGATGCATTCGAAATAAAGCGAACAGTATCGATATATTCTCTGGTTGGCCCTGCAGTGATAAGAATCCGCATCACTATGCTACTTTAATAAATCCGCTATCGCATCGAAAATTTCATCCGGTTCCGCCATTCGACCTGTTCCGCTCGTACCGCAGGCAAGATGTCCGCTCTGAGGACCTACAAAGTGCATACCTGCTTGTTTTAATCTGCTTACATTTTCCTGAACAACCTTATTTTCCCACATATTCACGTTCATCGCAGGGGCAAGCAGAATAGGAGAGCGAGACGCCAATACGGTAGCGGTCAATAAATTATCCGCCAATCCGCACGCCAACTTCGCCAACGTATTCGCAGTTATAGGAGCAATCACGACAACATCAGCCCAGTCAGCTAAATATATGTGCAACGCATTTATGCCGTTTGGCGGATTGAAAATATCGGTATGCACCCTCTTTTTAGTTAGTGCGGTAAAGCTCGCAACACCCACAAACTCCAGTGCAGCTTTGGTCATTATTACCTCGACGTCTGCTTGTGCTTGTACCAAAAGCGAGGTCAGATAACAGCTTTTATACGCACTGACTCCACCCGTAACTGCAAGCAGGATTTTCCGCCCTGAAAGTTCGCTCATAATTCCAAGCAATAGCTATTTTAGTTCTTCCGGTCGGGGAACATCACTATTTTCGTAATCGATACTGAGCTTATCTTCGAGAACTTCCTGAATAACCGCCTCCAAATCCGTCATTCCGGGTGCCTTTTTAATCAGCGGTCTGGAACCTTGAAGATATTCTACCCATCGCTTCTGAACAAGAGCAGCGAGTTTAAATCTACCACCGACCTTGTTGATAATCGTATCATCTTTAAGAGCTTCTATCATTTTTCGTTGTCTCCTGTTTTTTCTTTGTGGACTATCCGAACAATTTTATCCACTGCGTTATCCAAATTATCGTTTACAACCCAATATTTATAAATCCCAGCTGCCTTAGCCTGTGCAACTTCCGCCTTTGCATTTTCAAATCTCCGCCTGATGGTCGCCTCGTCATCTCTCGCTCTGCCGGTAAGCCTTGCAATCAGCTCATTGTCATCAGGAGGAAGCAAATATATTATTATAGCATCAGGAAATTTTTTTTCCACCTCTTTTGCACCCTGAACTTCAATTTCCAGAATCACATCCCTGCCAGCTGACAGATGCTCTTTAACAGTATCCGCAAGTGTACCGTAATAATTTCCCATATATTCCGCATATTCGAGAAGCTTACCGTCAGCTATCAGCTTTTCAAATTCCTCACGAGTAAGAAAATAATAATCTCTGCCGTGCTTTTCTTTTGGCGATGGTTCTCGGGTAGTAGCGGAAATACTGATAACTGCACCGATTCGCTCAGCTAACTTCTTGGTAACGGTGCTTTTCCCTACGCCCGACGGTCCACTTATAACGATAAGTTTTCCCTGCATTTTCGCTACTTTTTCTTTTTGACAGATTTACCTGCCTTTGTCGTAGTCGCTGGTTTTGTCTTTTTGATATTTATTCTTCTTGCCGACTCAGGCGGCTTAACACCTGCGATTTTCTCCGCTTGCCTAATCAGCTTTTGACGGATTTCTCTTAACTTGCGATTCTTTAGCTGAGATTTCAGTCTTGATGCTATCTTCTCGTAAGGAATAATCTCACCTTCTTTGCGATTGGTAACCTTAAATATAAGCC
>WFQY01000110.1 GCA_015486815.1 Phycisphaerae bacterium
CGATCCGGAGGCATTGACGATAGGATTCGCAAGAAGATTCGCTACGTATAAACGCGGAACACTTCTTTTGAGAGATGTGGAAAAACTTTCCAAAATCCTAAACGATACTAAAAGGCCGGTGCAGATTATCTTCGCAGGCAAGGCACATCCGCGAGACGCTGAGGGTAAAGATCTCATCAGGCAGATAATTCACATCGCACGAAGAGAAGATTTGAGGCGGAAAATCGTTTTCCTCGAAGATTACGATGTCAACGTTGCGCGTTATCTCGTTCAGGGGGTTGATGTTTGGCTTAATACGCCACGCCGACCGATGGAAGCGTCCGGAACAAGCGGAATGAAAGTCGCCTGCAATGGCGGACTGAATATGAGCATACTCGACGGTTGGTGGGTCGAAGGCTTTGACAGCGAATTGGGCAATGGCTGGGCTATCGGCATGGGCGAAATGTATGACGACCCGGAATATCAAGATCAAGTTGAGACGCAAGCAATTTACGACATTCTCGAAAAAGAGCTAATTCCTATGTTCTACGACAGAGGTCCCGATGGGCTTCCGCGAAAATGGATAGAACGAATGAAAAATTCGATGGCTTCACTCTCGCCGGTATTCACCACGCACAGAATGGTCAGAGAATACGCTGAGCGAGCTTATATTCCATCTGCTAACAGACTCATAAATATGATGGAAAACAATTTCGAACGCGCTATCAATCTCGCACGATGGAAACAGCAGGTCTATACGAATTGGCCTGGCATAAGAATAGAATCGGTCGAGCAGGAATCAGAAGACAAGCTCACTGTCGGCAACGAATTTAAGGTGCGTGCTTCGGTACGTTTGGGCGATATTAAACCCGACGATGTGGAAGTTCAGCTTTACGTGGGAAGAATCAACGGGCATGGCCAATTGAGGCACAAACAGACGGTGAATATGCAATGTGTGCATTCTAATTCGCACGTCCATCTTTACGAAGGCGCGATTCCCTGTAGCTCGACAGGAATTCACGGCTATGGCGTGCGAATTCTACCGAAAAATGAAAACCTGCCGGAAAAATACAACCCGAACCTTATCGTCTGGGCAGAATGAAAAAAATTAAAAATTACAAATAGACAATGAAAAATGTTGAACTCTGTAGGGGCGGGACTACTCAACACACGGAAAGTCCGGTCGCTGAGCATCTCATTGGTTTCGAAACATTCCTTCGCCGGTCGCTGAGTGATTCGCCGATAGGCGAATTGTATCGAAGCGACCCTACTGAGCCTGCTTAAATGACTGCCAAAAGCATTCTCATATATTTAACATTTATCCCCGATGGGATTTCGCTTCGCCCAACATTCGACATTTATCATTTTTCATTTAACATTCGTCATTTGTCTTTTTTGAATATTGTGTTTCTTGCTTATATTGCGCAATTCTCATTCTAACATTCTTAAGAATGTTAGAATGTCAGAACAAAGCCGCTTCGACTGGCATTCAATTACAGACCGGTTTTCCTAAATTCAAATTCAACTGCTAAATGCAGATACGCTACTGATAGAATCAGGTTTACACGCGCATAAAAATCGATAGCTACGAAAATCCTACCTACAAACACGACACGCACCCGCTGCCAACCTACACTATTGTTTATTTTTGCTTTCCGTATAAAATATCTATATGAGCAAAGGCAATCAACAGACATTAACGACCACTACGCCTGCGATGAGGCAGTACACTGAGCAGAAGGCTCAGGTGCCCGATGCTATTCTGCTCTTTCGTATGGGCGATTTTTATGAGATGTTTTATGAAGATGCCAAACTCGCTTCGAAAGTCCTTGGCCTTGCATTGACGAGCAGAAACAAAGGCGAAAATCCCATTCCGCTGGCGGGCATTCCCTATCATGCGATCGATAGCTATCTCGCTCGTCTTGTTCGTGCCGGATATAAAGTAGCAATAAGCGAGCAGGTCGAAGACCCGAAACAAGCAAAAGGTGTAGTGAAACGAAAAATCGTCCGTATCATCACGCCTGGCACTCTTACCGAAAATATTCTCTTAGACGAAAAGCAGGGAAATTATTTGGCTGGCTGTTTTATCGAAGCTCACACCGCGGGCATCGCTTGGGTCGAACTATCAACCGGTGAATTTCAGACTATTATCACGCCTGTCGAGCAGGTAATCGATGAGCTTGTGCGCATCAGGCCAGCTGAGCTTATTATGCCCGAAACTGACATTTCAGAAAACGCAGGAACATCAGCGAAATACAGAAAAATCGCTCGGTTGGCTAAGGAAATTATCGCTACTTCGATTACATATCGACCTGGCTGGTGGTTTGATAAGACGCAAGCGGAAAATGCCCTTAACAAACAATTTGGCACGATGAGTTTGGCTGGCTTCGGATTCGAGGAATTCGATATTTCCTTATGTGCTGGCGGCGCCATATTGCAATATTTGGAAGAGACGCAAAAGTCAACGCTTGAGCATATCCGCAATATTAAAAAACTCGACAGGGGCAAATTTTTGCTGCTCGACCAATCGACAATTCGCTCGCTCGAGCTCGAACGTACTATTAGGACAGCCAGCAGAGAAGGCTCGCTGCTCGAAGTGATGGATAGGACATCGACAGCGATGGGCTCTCGTCTGCTTCGCCAGTGGATCTTATTCCCACTACGCGATATAGAGGAAATTGCAATGCGCCAGGACGCAGTCGATCTGCTGATTCAACGACAGGACATACTCAGACGTCTGCGCAATGAGCTTAAAGACATCGCTGATATTGAGAGAATTATCTCGCGAGTAGGTACGGGCAGAGCTTCTCCGCGTGATATGTTGGGTCTGACGGAAAGTCTGAAAAAGCTGCCCGTAATTGCGGAAGTACTCGAAGGCGTATCAATAGCGGGTTCTCTAATATCAGCTATCGTCAGTCAGCTTGGAGGACTTGACGACCTTGCGGAATATCTCTCACGTGCTATCGCGGATAATCCGCCAGCTACTCTTCGCGATGGCGGGGTGATAGCTGCCGGCTTCGACGACGAACTCGACAGACTCAGGTCTATCAGCCAAGATGGGCAGGCTTGGCTGGCGGAGTTTCAAGCTCACGAACTCAATCGCACGGGCATTCCGACGCTCAAGGTAGGCTTTAACAAAGTCTTTGGCTATTACATCGAAGTTAGCAATACACACAAAGATAAGGTGCCACAAGATTATATCCGCAAGCAGACATTGAAAAATGCAGAACGCTATATAACAGAAGAGCTAAAAAACTACGAGCACGAACAGTTGACAGCTGAAGAACGCGCAAAGGCACTCGAAGTTCAGTTATTCGAGCAGATACGAAGATATGTAGCTGACCATATTGATAAGTTACAGCGTGCAGCGTATGGGCTCGCAAGGCTCGACGTACTCGCAAACTTCGCATATATTGCAATAATGCGCGGATACTGTCGGCCCGAAATTATCAGCAATCCCGCCCTGAAAATTATCGAAGGCAAACATCCGGTGCTCGATGTAACCTTAGCTGAAAAGTTCGTACCTAACGATACCGATCTGCATCCGAAAAAGACAACAATGATGATTATCACAGGCCCGAATATGGCGGGAAAAAGCACATATATCCGTCAGGTCGCATTGATTGCCCTGCTTGCACATACCGGCTCGTTCGTACCGGCAAAGCAGGCGACCATAGGACTATGCGATAAAATATTTACACGCGTCGGAGCTTCGGACGAACTGACTCGCGGACAATCGACTTTTATGGTCGAGATGATCGAAGCTGCTAATATCCTCAATAATGCAACGCAGAATTCACTTATCATTCTCGATGAAATAGGCAGAGGCACGAGTACTTACGACGGACTTTCGCTTGCGTGGGCGATAGCTGAATATATAACCAATCACATCAAAGCACGCACTCTTTTTGCAACACATTATCACGAACTTACCGAACTCGAACAATTACTTGACGGCGTAAAGAATTTCAACATTCTTATTCGCGAATGGCACGACCAGATAATTTTTCTGCATAAAATCGCCGAAGGTGGAACGGACAAGAGTTATGGCATACACGTTGCGCGCCTTGCAGGACTGCCCACTGAGGTTATCTCGCGTTCGAGAATAATATTAGCGGAACTCGAACGCAATTTCGCACGCGAAGTAAAACTTCCCGAAATAGCAGGCAGAGAAATTAACCAAGCGGAACTATTCGACCACCCTGCGAGTTCTATCATCGACGAACTTAAATCGATGAATCTCGATAATATCACACCACTGCAAGCAATTCAGATTCTCAGCGATTTCAAATCACGGCTGAGGGAATAAAAAAATGAAAGCACTGCTGTTCGAACAATTTTTTACGCTGACAGCTATTTGCATACTCCTGTCAGCTATCACTTTTTATTACGCCAATCGAAAGATATTTTTGATAACGCTCATGATCAGTGCGCTACTGCTCGCTATAAATCACTTCGTAGTTACCGACAGAGAAGCCATTCGCGCTCGGACATATCAACTGATTCACGCTTGCAAATCCGAAGACAAACCTACGATTGCGAAAATAATAGATGCCGATTTCGATGCTGACGGGCTGAGTAAAAAGCAGCTGCTTGAATTCGCTGACGAAGCATTCGCACGTCTGAAAATCGATAAAATCCGCATATGGGGATTCGAGATACATCCACCTGTAATACGTTTCATAACGCTCGCACATATCGTAGGCATATCGGGAGAAGATTATGGCAGCGTACGTAGCGATTGGGAACTAACATTTGTCAAACGCAAAGATAATTGGTATCTTATCAAAGCTCGGCCGCTGAGTATAAATCTCAAACCGATAAACACCATACGCGATATATTTTCCACCGCCCGATCGGTATGGTAAAACATGCGAGTGAATTACACACCGAAAAATACTCTCGCACAAATGACAAAAAACGAAAGGACTAAATATGACAATAACAGATCAGCCTATTACAATAGCGATGATTTCGCTTGGCTGTCCGAAAAATCTTGTCGAAAGCGAAACACTTTTAGCCCAGCTAACACAAGCGGGATTTGTGCTTACCGGCGAAATTAGCTGGGCTGACGTGGTTATTGTCAATACGTGTGGCTTTCTGCAATCGGCACAAAAAGAAGCGGCAGATGTGATCGATCAACTTGTGAGATTCAAATATCCGAAAGGCAACTGTCGGGCGCTGATAATCATAGGCTGCTGGTCGCAAATCGATGCAGCGAAGATACTCAAACGTTGGCGGCAGGTAGATGCAACTGTCGGAGTAAACGACCGCAACAAAATCATCGATGTCATAATTAAAGTATTAGCTACCAATAAACGTAAAATCGCTCTTGCGTCCAAAAGCATAAAACCGATTGCCGACGAGCACGAAAGATTCAGACTTACACCTCGGCACTGGTGCTATCTGCGAATAAGCGAAGGCTGCTCGCAACGTTGTAGCTTTTGCACCATCCCGAAGATACGCGGAAAATATCGCAGTAAACCGATGAGCCAAATCGTCAAAGAAGCACGAACAATGATAGCTGATGGCGTAAAGGAAATAATCCTCATCGGCCAAGAGACGACGAATTACGGTAACGACCTCGACATAAAAAACGGCTTAGCTAAATTGCTGAAAAAACTTAATAAGCTCGACGGTATCGATTGGATAAGGGTAATGTACACCTATCCCGCCAACTTTTCAGACGCTACCATCGATGCAATCGCTCAGCTGGAGCACGTGGTAAAATATGTTGATATTCCGCTTCAGCATATAAGCGATAAGATACTCAAGCTGATGGCTCGGCGAATAGACCGAAAATCAACGGAACTACTTTTGGAAAAGCTGCGCAAAAAAATCCCCGATATAACCATTCGCACAACGATGATTGTAGGCTTTCCCAGCGAGACGGATAAGGAATTTAACGAGCTGATGGACTTCGTTCGTGATTTCGAATTTGACGCACTCGGCGCATTTGCCTTTTCGCCCGAGCCCGGCACGAAAGCAGCGAAACTGCCCGAGCGAGTAAGCAATCGTGCAAAACGGCATCGGCTTGACGAACTGATGAAGTTGCAGAAAAAAATCGCATTTGCAAAGGCTAAACAATATCGGGGCAAAGAGCTTGACGTCTATCTCGAACCGACCTCACCGAAACGAAAATATATTGAAGCTCGGCATTGCGGACAAGCTCCGGAAATAGATTCGGTTACTCTCATTCCGAAAAACAGTTTACCGCAAAATCATACCGCAGCGGGCACGAAATTATCGGTAAAATGCATTAGCTCGCGAGGCTACGACCTGATAGCAAAACCCAAACCTTGCGAATGAAACGCAAGTTTAAGGTCGTTTTACTGCGATTGTATTTTACGCCAAAATAGTTGTATATTTGGTTCTAACATTCTTAAGAATGTTAGAATGAAAAGCTCATTGTAAAATCGTCCTAAATAGCTTATTTATGCTCCGTGCAAATTACAAGTACAACTTTGAATTTACACCGCGATTATGACCCCTTCAAATCGAAATTCGCTTCTCGTAATAATACTCAGCGTGCTATTGTTTTTTTATTGCTGTTGATATGCCTGCTGGGCGACGGGAAGTTCCTGTTCCGTAGCTTTTTTAATCGCAACTTGCGAATGGATCACACCCGCCACCGACCACGCCTGAGCAATACAGCCACGTGGCCAATGTGGCTCATCACCATCGAATATTTCGCTTATCGAGCCTATCCCAGCTTCGTAAAGATGTTTCTCAATAAGCGGATTTAGATATTCCTGCGCAATGGTAGCTGACGCTAATGAATAATTGTTGACCTTCAGATATGCCTCTATGAATGGCCCTATTAAATGCGACCAAACCGTCCCCTGATGATAGGCTTTATCTCGTTCGAACTGATTGCCAGAGCAAACACCGTGATAACGAGAATCTCTCGGCGAAAGTGAACGAAGTCCGAAAGGAGTTAGAAGCTCTTTTCGAATACATTCGACAACCGCCTGCTGCTGATCGATGCGAAGGGGACTTTCACGCAAGCTAACTGCGAATATCTGATTCGGTCTGATTGTCGGATCGGAATAATCGTCTCTTATGCAATCATACAGATATTTTCCTTCTGCAAACCAGAACTTTCTCTGAAAGCTCTCCTTAGCCTTATCCGCAAGTTCGCTGAGCTGACTCTTTTTACGTTTTTTCCTGCCGTCAAGGCGATTTTCCAATATTATGAGAGCGTTATACCAGAGCGCATTTACCTCGACAGGTTTGCCCCATCGCGGGGTAAATGTTACATTGCCACACTTCGCATCCATCCACGTAAGCTGAGTCTGCTCGTTGCCCGCCCATAACAAGCCATCTTCCGTATCAGCTTTAATGTCAAACTTCGTGCCAGTGATGAAGGCATCGACTATTTGAAGCACAATCTTTTGAAAATGCTTTTTCCAGCTATCGATGTCCGACGTAGCACGAAGATATTCATCGACCGCATAAATATACCACAAAGACGCATCGACGCTATTATATTGAGGCTGACCGCCATAATCATCGAAGCGGTTGGGAATCAAACCGCCTCTTACAGCCGAGCCAAATGTAAGGAGCACATCTTTCGCTTGTTCGTATCTGCCCGTATCCAAAAGCAGCCCAGGCAGCGATTGAAACGCATCACGACCCCAATCGCCAAACCAATGATACCCCGCGAGAATTGTCCATCGCTTTTTGCCCGCGAGGTCTTTTCGCCTAACGACAAACTGGTCAGCTGCTTTGCGTAGCGTAATTTCAACAGGCTCAGCAAGCGGATTGTCATTCGTGCTCGAAATGTCCGGCGCCAATGGCGATGCAACTTCATCTATCACACTCAAAGGCCCGTGTGCCGACTGGAGATATGAATTTACCGTTGTCAGCAGTCCGTCGAGTTTGCGATGCGATAATTTATCGCTATCTATCCACAATCCGAATCCTACTCTCCCAGGCCCGCTATGCTCGAAAAATCCCGGCGTATATAAATCCTCACCACAATCCTGACCACGCTGAGCTTCCATACGATAGCGGAAGTTATACCACCAATCAACGTGCGGATGAAATTCAACATCGACAGGTCCTCGAAGCCCCATCGGATGCAAGAATAGTTCATAAATTGCATCGTCAGTGGTAAACGATGGTACTTGAATATGTAGTGATAGTTTCTTTTGTGTGGTTTCAAAAATCGTATTGGCCGGCCTGCGTCGTAGCGAATGAAAATCCCTAAGCGAAAGCAACGGATGAATCGCTATCGTAAGAGGCCTAACAGCCTTGCTATCGATAGCAAGCCAATACATAAGTGCGGTATTATGCTCAGCGAAAAGCCAAAGTGTACGGATAAAAGTAATGCCATCTACCTGATAGACAAACGAAACGCTCGAGAGGTCAGGTTCTATCTGCCGCTGAAACGATGTCTGATGCACAAAACCTTCCGGATGGATTTTTCCATTAAACTCGAAGTTGCTCATCTGGTATTCTTTGCCATCGACGATGAGTCTTTCGAAGAAGTTATTCACCGTAACGATTCTGCCCACCGGCGGAACGGTAGCCGAGATTAGCATCCCGTGATATCGACGAGTATTACAATTGATGACAGTCGAAGATGCATATCCGCCGAGATTATTGGTAATAATCCACTCGCGTGATAATAGGGCATCTATGTTTCCGCTGAGCAGAGACGTTTGCGCTAACGGGCAGACATTATCCATAATTCAACCCTCACTGAATAGTTATTATCAAAATGATACTACTGTTTTTAAAATTGTGCAATAAAAAAGAGCCAACTTTTTTGTAGCTGACTCTTGTGAATAACCGTATGAAAAATAAGCGATTAACGTTTGGAGAACTGGAAACTTCTCCTCGCTCCGCGTCTTCCGTATTTCTTACGCTCTTTCATTCGAGGATCGCGGGTAAGATATCCCTTATCGCGAAGAACCGACTCCGCTGACGGGTCTTTTTTCCGTAATGCACGTGATATACCTAAAACGACAGCTCCCGCTTGACCGGTAAATCCACCGCCCGATACTTTAACAAGCACATCTATGCGGTCGAGGTTACCCGTATCTTTAAGAGGAGCACGCACCGCTGTGCGGTCTCTTTCTTGCGAAAAGAACTCATCAACATTTCTACCATTGATAATGATTTTTCCCTTACCGTCTCTGATTCTTACACGAGCGACAGCAGACTTCCGGCGGCCCGTGCCCCACCAAAAACCATTTACAGGCGGTTCGGGCTGACGTATCGGCTGCGGCTGTTCGAGTGTTTCGACGGTCGATTCGGTTTGCTCTACGATTTGTTCTTCCATTTGTTATGCCTCTTTTAATCTTACCTCTTTATTTACCTTTACTCTTCAGCTAATTTTTGTAATCCCTTGCTCAATCCTTCGCTCAAATCAAGAGTTACGGGCTTTTGTGCCTGATGTTTATGCTCCGAGCCACGATAGACCTTAAGCTTTTTATACATCGCTCTCCCTAATCGTGTCTTAGGCAACATTCGCCTGACTGCCAACTCTACCAATCTCTCGGGATGTTTTTCGAGCAGTTGTGCCCAGCTTACATACTTATGGCCGCCGGGATAATATGTATAATAATCGTGTGCTTCTTGCTGAAGTTTTCTTCCCGTGATGCGAATCTTTTCCGCATTGATAACCACTACGAAATCACCCGTATCTATGTGCGGGGTATAGATGGGTTTATGTTTGCCCATCAGAATAGTAGCTATATCCGATGCCATTCTGCCCAATACCAAATCGGATGCATCGACCAGAAACCATCTGCTATTTACCTGTTCCGGCTTTGCAAGTGTCGTCTTTTCTATTAATGTAGTTACCATATTTCCTATTCCGTTAAAAATTAACCTCATATCGCCCGACTTTCCGCGCAGAAAATCGAGAAACCAGCATTATATCAAAAC
>WFQY01000111.1 GCA_015486815.1 Phycisphaerae bacterium
AGAATATTCGAAGCAATATTAATGTTCGAACCGAGGGGGCCACTGGCAGGATCGATCAGTATTCCCCCTGTAGTAAAATTTCCGAAGATCACGGCATCAATCACTTTCCCGAGTCGGATTGGTCCATATCGACCGGATTTTAATTGTTTTCCGGTCGGCTGGAATGTGTTCGACGCAATGACCAGTCCGCGGGTCCATCCGTCTTTGTCCTTTGGCGCGAGGACAATATCACCGGCATGGTTAGCTTCAAAGTAATTTCCTACGATTCGTGCACCTACCCAACAGGAGCCAAGGATTGCAGGTTTTCCGTAGGCATGCATCCCCTCAATGACATTGTTTTCAATCCGAATCGTATTGGCTGCTGCGTCATACCCGTCGCCGGGTTTTCCAACGGCAATACCTCCTCTGCCGTGTTCGATAATGTTGTTGGTAATGACCAAGTCGAAAATGCGTTCCATCTTTATTGCGTAATCAAGGCAATTGCTGAACAGGTTATTCTGAATGCGAATAATGAAGCAGGCGATAGGTTTGCCTTTTTTGTTCTTGGCGGCACTGTAAATCCCGGTCTTCAGCCGGCAGAAATTGCAATTCTGACAGTACCATCGAAGCAGATAAGTTGCGTCAATTCCTCCGCAACGTTTTGACTCAGCTGTGTCAAAGCTTAAGAACGACAGGCTCTCCACTCGTAATCCGTGAACAAATGGATTTTTAGCTTCTGGATTTGCTCCAAGGATATAGTTAACGCCGTCGCCCAACAGAACAGAACCAGCTCCCGTGCCCCGCAGGGTGATCCAATCCATTCCCTGCGGTGGATGTGTGCCCGAAACAACGAGCATCCGGGTAATTCGATATCTACCCGAAGGAAAAAACACTTCCCCTCCCCTCTTCGCCAGGCTGTCGATTGCCTTTTGAATCGCCTGGGTGTCATCTACCTTACCATCACCTTTTGCGCCGAACCCCTTAACGTTAACGACCACCTTGCTTCCCTGGTTGGATGGTAATTCTGCGGCGTCTAATCCCGCAAAAATTGAAAGCGACAAAAAAACAGACATCACTATTCTGCAAGTGAAATTTACCATAGCTCGGTCCTCCAATTTAATTGTCAGGAATAAACAATGGATGTGCCCAGCCGAAATTAGTTCCTCCGGTTTCCGATTTGATATGTCCATCGCCAAATACAATGTTAGAATATCCCAGATGCCAAACATTAATGAAATTATGTGGCATGAAAAAAGGCGTACCATCAGGTTTCAGAATAAGGGGTTCGACCATAACAATTTTATTATTAAATTTCGAGAATCCTTTCCGCCAGGGAAAGGGAACATATCCGGGTGGATTCTCGTAGTAGGGAATTCCGAAATAGACATTCAGTGCGTAGCTACTGGTATGTGCCCAGAAGTATGCAGACCGATTAAATCCGTTATGGGTTTTCCAGTCGTCAGCATCCGGGTCTTCAGGGCAATACAGAATTTGAGGTGTACTTATGTATCCGTGATGTCGAAGCCTCATCGTCCAGATCGAATCACCCCAAACCATATTCTTTTCCAGTGCAGGCGGACACCAATCGTTGTAGTCATCGGCATAGTAAAACAAGCTGT
This sequence comes from Phycisphaerae bacterium, assembly GCA_015486815.1. Lineage (GTDB taxonomy): Bacteria > Planctomycetota > Phycisphaerae > JAAYCJ01 > JAAYCJ01 > S014-18. Next base: position 1,599 of record WFQY01000111.1, read on the forward strand.
TGACCACCTGTCTCATATTCGACTGGCATACTACTCTCCGTGCGATCGCTCGTGCACTCGTCAACGCTGGAAGTAGCAATGCCGCCAGTACAGCAATAATCGCAACGACTACCAGTAACTCAATAAGTGTAAAGGATTTAGGGTTTCTCATTTGTCCATCTCTTTCTGTTTTTTGACAGGATTAACAGGATCGACCGGATTTAATTATCCAGTCAATCCTGTTATTTTGCCTATGATTCAACTACGAACGACGACGCATCCAAAACCCAAAGCCCAAAACCAAAACTCCAATCGTCGCAGGCTCGGGAACGAGAGTAATTTGGGCATTATCCAAGTGTCCCGCCCACGCTCTACCACCATAGCCGTGACTGATGCGGGTAAGGACGTAGGCGGTGTTTGATTCCAATGGCGCGGTCGTACCAGCGCCAAAATCAAATTGGAAAGTTAACCATTTGCCCACATCATCACTGGTAGTGCTGGGACATGATCCTCTAAGCTGGTAGGTCTTGAGTGGACTACCTCCTCCAGCGGCGTACTGCCAGAGTTGAACGGTGAATTGTTTTCCAGCTGCAGCCGGGCGATAGTCCATCGAAAATTGCCATGTCTTGTTTGGATCGACAGGATCCCCATACGAGTCACCGAAAATGTTGGTACCAGCCATGTACTTTCCGGTGGACTCGAGATAGACAGAATAGTTTCCTTCGGTCTTGTAAGTTGAGTCCTGTTGCACCACCAACGTCTGACCAGTATATGTATTTTCCGACCAGTATGTAAGGTCTGTGGCGCTCGTCCAATATTCGAATCCACCATCGTTGGCCAGCAATGTCGCACGAGCTGTTCCCGTAACCGCTAAAACCGCCATTAACACAAGTGTAAATAATTCTGTACGTTTCATTGTTTTCCTCCTCAAAAAAACAAAAGTTTAAAAATGTTCCGTTAAGCTAACAGCATTTAGTCCTTAGCTTTTGGCTGTTAGCTAATGGCTACAGACTAAGATCCGCATTGGGCGGATTTCCTTTTAGCTAATAGCTACGGACTAATAGCTAAAGACTTATTCTTAATAGCTTAACACGTCTGAAATTATTTGAATGTTTTACTTATGGCCCCATTGTATCACCTCCTTTCCGAATAGGATTGACCGGTCCTGTACTTGCTTTGATGACTAATTTGGGTGTTAATGTTATGTGACGATCCGCAATACTTTTGCCTTCAATCAGATTGACAAGCATATCACAAGCTCGATAAATAACCTCGTTATTGTGCCTTACCCCATCGCCAGCTGTCAGTGGTATTCGATGTCCGTAAGGCAGCAGGTCCTGCCGGGCCACTATCGATAAATCATCGGGAATCTTTATTGCACGTCTCTCACAGCTTGCTAAGAATATATCCGCTAAGAATTCATCCGATACGATGGCTGCAGTAGGAAGAGGAGATAACTCAAAAAATTTCTCTACATCCTCCCAGTGAGGACCACCGGAAGGATTGGAAACCAAAACCGTAAGCTCTTTCGGATTACCAAGCTGATGTTCAAATGCAAGTTCGGCAAAGGCTCGATGAATCCCCCCTTTAACAGATGGCTGCTCATAACAAATAAATCCTATCCGTTTATGCCCCAACAATCGCAGGTGCTCTACCGCTTGACGTAATAATGCTTCCGAATCGGTTCTGACACTCATCGCCCAATCGTTAGTTCGATAGGGTTCTCCTGTAATAACTGCCGGTATCTTATGAGTCTCCAAAAAATCATAATCTTCGTTACGCAGTCCTCCGCCTGTTATCACTACTCCGTCCACCTGCTGATTGAGTATCGACTCACCGAGATCCGAGGTGAAATGATGCTCTCCATAGAACATAGGCTGAACTGTGTATTTTGGAGTTTGACACCGACGATGTGCTCCCGCCAGATATGACCCGATTGCGGGGTGATGCTGGTCAAATTCAAGCATGAATTTTCTGCATGCAAGCGCAATGTTGATGGATTTTTTGCCGGAATGAATCAGCGAGTCGGTAACAAAGGTTCCTGCACCATGTTGAATTTGCACAATCCCATCTTCCGCCAGGTGTTTCATCGCTTTACGCACGGTAAGATAATTCATTCCCAACGAATCAGAAATTGTGCGGATCGGCGGTAATTTTTGCCCCGGTTTGTATTTGCCACGCACAATGTCTTTTCGCAACACATCCATTGCCTGCTGATAGCGAAGTTTTGTTCCAGTAAGCTCCATTTATCTATCCTAATAAGCCAAATAGTATATCGATAGTAATCCTCTATTATGACCTATTGTATATCTTTACCAATCCTTTGTCAATCAAATTTTGGGAATTTTTTTGAAGGTAGGAAATTTTACTAAAGAAAACCTCTCACAAAGCGATTCTTCGAACCCATCTTAGACGATAACCATCTAAAAACAGGGAGGTTACGTATGAAAAAACAGTTTCAACTTATGGAGAATTTATCGGCTAATTTTTTCAATTTTTCACGAAGTGATCCTGTGGACTTCACTAAATCAATAAAAATCTTTCACTGCCTACAAAAAAATTCATTTTCGAAGCTACTTTTGCCTTGATAAGGCCAAGCTACTGGGAATTAGTCTTTAGCTATTAGTCCGTAGCTATTAGCTAAAAGAAAATCCGCCCAATGCGGCTCTTGGTCTGTAGCCATTAGCTGAAAGCTAATAGCCAAAAGCTAAAGACTAAATGCTATTAACTTAATCATTCTCTATAACCTTATCTCAATTGTAAATTATATGAATTTCAGCGAAGAGTGTAAAGAAAAGGTGATGTGGAAAAATCACCTTACCGGTTGCTGAGTTTATCGAAGTGCATTTCGATACATTCTCGTCCGGGGGGACTCGAATTACTCAATATAAGCGTTTCGATACGCCCAGCCCCTAAAGGGGCTGGACTACTCAACGCACGGGAAATTTGTCCCGTTGGGGTCAAATTGGGCAGACACATAGGTCTGCCCCTACAGCCCACCGCCTACGTTCCGCCGGGACTACTCAACGCACGGAAACTGCGGTCGCTGAGTGTCGAGCCCTTAAAAGGGCTGGATGTATCGAAGCGATTCCTAAGTACCTGCCGGAAAAATTTCCGTATATTCCTTCCGAAATTACTCGGATAATACATTTATATTGACCATCGTAGCGTAATTTGTTAGAAAAGTTTTTCAGGCAGATATTCAGGATAAATTTTTATGAGCAATGATATATCTAAAAAATTGTCGGAATTGCGTCAGCAAATAGACGATATCGATAAGCAGGTAATTGAGCTACTTAATCGCAGGGCACAGGCAGCTATCGATATAGGCAAGCTGAAAAACAACACGGGCGTATCGATTTATGCACCGCATCGTGAAAAGCAGGTGCTTGAGCGAATCCATCAGCTAAACAAAGGGCCGCTGCCTGATAAGGTCTTCAAAGCTATCTATCGTGAGATAATGAGTGGCTGTATCTCGCTTGAAAAGCCTCTGAGCGTTGCATATCTTGGTCCTCAGGGTAGTTTTTCGCATTTAGCTGCTATTAGAAAGTTCGGTAGCTCCGTGAATTATGTCGATGTCGCTTACATTCGCGAAGTCTTTGTCGAAGTAGCGCAGGGACATTGCGACCTTGGCGTCGTGCCGGTTGAAAATTCCATTGGCGGAGTAATTATCGATACGCTTGATGCGTTTCAGGAACTCGATGTCAAGATATGTGCTGAGATGCTGCTGCCTATACATCATAATCTGCTTGCGAACTGTCCGATGGATAAAATCGAACGGATATATTCCAAACCCGAGGTATTCGGCCAGTGTCGAATTTGGCTCGCTGAGCATTTTCCGGGTATCGACATTCAGCCTGTGCCTTCGACATCGCGGGCAGCTGAACGTGCTGCTCAGGAGGAACATTCCGCAGCGATAGGCTCGAAACTGGCAGCGGAAATATATAAGCTGAACATAGTTTGTAAAAATATCGAAGATGATCCGAATAATTCCACGAGATTTATCGTCATATCGAAAGAGCCAGCAAAACGAACAGGCAATGATAAGACCGCGATTATGTTCATAACCGTACATCGTGCGGGGGCATTAGCTGATGTGCTTGACGTATTCCGTCAATTCAAGATTAACCTAACGAGTATCGATTCGAGACCGTCGCGAAAAAAGAGCTGGGAATATTATTTCTTTATCGATACCGAAGGGCATTACGAAGATGAAAATATGCAACAGGCACTCAAAGAAGTATCGAAGCATTGTCTTCAGCTGACGGTGCTCGGATCATTTCCGCGATCAACAGAACCATTGGATGAATAGTAAAGGTGAACTGAACTATGATTATCATATTAAAACCCGGTGCGGATGATAGTGTTGTCGATGCGGTAGTTTCGCGAATCGAGGAGTTAGGCTTTAAGCCTCATATTTCTCGTGGTGAGTTTCGTACGATTATCGGTGCGATCGGCGAAGAGCAGCCACAGGTCGCTCCGCTTATCGAAGAAATCACGGGCGTCGAGCGTGTCGTTCCGGTAATGAAGCCCTATAAACTTGCTTCTCGCGAATTTCATCCCGACGATAGTATCTATGACATAAGCGGCGTAAAAGTCGGCGGGGGGTTCATTACGATTATCGCAGGTCCGTGTGCTATCGAAAATGAGCAGCTGCTGCGAGAAGTTGCACAATCGGTAAAGTCATCCGGTGCGGGCATTCTTCGTGGCGGGGCATTTAAGCCACGGACAAGTCCGTATAGCTTTCAGGGACTTGGCGAGGAAGGGTTAAAAATACTTCGTGCTGTCGGTGATGAGCTTAATATTCCCGTAGTTACCGAGGTAATGGATCCGCGCGACGTTGCGCTTGTCGAACGATATGCTGATATTCTGCAAGTTGGCGCAAGGAATATGCAAAATTACAATCTCCTGAACGAAGTGGGAAAAACTCGCAAACCGATTTTTCTCAAACGCGGATTAGCTGCTAAGATTTCCGAATGGTTGATGTCTGCGGAATATATTTTAGCGGGCGGTAATGAAAAGGTGATTTTGTGTGAGCGGGGCATAAG
>WFQY01000112.1 GCA_015486815.1 Phycisphaerae bacterium
GTTCATATTAAAATAACATACAAATAACCATATTAATTTGTATATTATCATTAAGGAAAGTTTTATGCAGGGTAAAGCTGTCAGTGTTGCTACCGATCTTAAGGACAAAATCGATACGGGCGTATTGATTCACGGGGCAAAATTGCCCTCAACTTACCAAATAGCAAAGAGTTATGGCGTTGCATATCCTACCGCACACAAGGCTATTCAACAGCTTGCCAAACAAGGCTATGTATATCGCAAACAGGGCGAAGGCACCTATGTCAGCAAAAACACCAGCCCGCGGACGAAACAAGCAGGCATAATTATGCGAACGGAAGGGCACATTTTCGGCGAGATGGCACATTATCTTTTAAACTATCTTCAGGATGCAGGCTATCATTCGCAGGTGATACCGCTGGGCGATCCGAATAAAGCATTGCCTCTGTCCGCACGCAGTGCAATCGAGCGATTAATTAATTCAAATCCGTCGGTTATCATTACGGAAGTGCAAAATAATAAAGAATTTTTGGAATTGATGAGAAAAGCTGAAAGTTCGGGAATAAAAATCATCTGGACGCTATGCTCCGAGCCGCCTGTCGGGATGGGAGGAAATGTAGTCGGGCCTGATATGTTCGCAGGATATTATAAGATAGCGGAGCATTTGATAAAGCTTGGACACAAACGGATAGCTGTCTTTGCGATTCATCATCTGTTCGAGCCAAGTGATCCGTTCGCTCGGGCATTGGAGCAGATAAAGACCGATTATCCGTATGTCGAATTCATTCCGCTACAGGCTGATAGCGATTATGAACAGGAAAATCAAGATGTAATCGAGAGGATAAAATCGATATTGCAGTCGAATAATCGTCCGAGTGCGTTTTTGTGCTCGCTGGACTTTCGTGCAAAGGTTGTCATCGAGTCAGCTCGTCATCTTGGGCTTAATATTCCCGAAGAGATAGCAGTTACGGGCTTTTTCGATACGCCTTGGTCTGAAAGCTATGATATTACGACTGTCAAGGTTCATCCGGATAAAATTGCTTATAGCATAGTGGAGATGTTGGAAAAAGTTCAGCTGACGGGTTCAAACGATAGTCAGACAAGCTGGCGAATACTAATCGAGCCGACACTTATCGTTCGAGGAACAACGGGAAGAGGAGAGGAGTGAAGAGAGAATGAAGATTGATGATTGCGGATTGTGGATTGCGGATTGTGGATTTGAAGAAGTTGACGCGGATACGTAATTTGTTGGCAAATTGTAAATTATAAATTGTAAATTGTAACTTCATTTGTCGCTTTTTTAGAGAAAGGAGAATCGCGATGAAAAAGGTAGTATTGACAATTTGTTTTGTTGTAATGGTAGGTTCATTGAGTGCATCAGCAACTATTGACAGTGCTTGGTTTAGGTTTGAGGGAGGAAGCGCCGGTGGTAATATTGGCGCTTTAACGAACTCGGGCACAGGCAATGCAACGGGAACAGGTGTTGATTTGTACTCGGGGGATGGTCTTGCGCCTGTCTATTCTTCGCAAGTGCCGGGCTCACAAATTCAGGATGGTGTAGGTGGAACGGTTTATAGTAATAGTTTGGCTGACTATACCCCAAAGACAAACTACAGCACCGGAGTTGACCATGGTAGCGGATATATCAACACAATGCTTAATGACGGTGGATTTACCAGCTACTATACCGGCACAATTGAATGTTTTTACAAAATACCTGACGATGCAACCCTAACGCAAGCTGAGAGCAATTCTCAACATATCTTCTGCTTCGAAAAATCAAGCGGGAAAGGTATGGAAATACACTTACGGCACCAGCCAAACGGCGTATTGGAATATGTTGTCAGTGATCTACCCTCGAATAAAAACTTGTATATCTCAACCAATACCGGAGCATTTACCGCTGGCAGCTGGCATCACATAGCGATGGTCTTCACCGGCGATGCAAGTGATCTTCCGGGGCAATATGAAACAGGGAAAGTATATTGCTATTTGGACTATCAACTTATAGGTAGCGGTGATGTTCCCTCTTCCAGTGGTACTGCAAACGAAGGCTGGTTTGGTAATTGGCCTTGGTATGGCAACAATCAGTGGAATCTGAGGGAAAATACGACAGCGATGGGCTATTACGATGATATTCGCATTACTTACAATTCGCACGGTTCACATTTAGGAGCAGCAGCTCTTACGCCTGACCAATTCCTGCGAGCAGTGCCTGAGCCTGCGACGATTGGCTTGCTTTGTGTCGGAATTGTTGGTCTTTTACGCCGTAAGAGATAAAACAGAAAACGCTATAGAATATAGTAGGCGTGGCGTAGAGTGTTGACAGTTGGCCGTGAAAGGAATCGGAGGGTGCGGGTCGTACCGCATCCTTCGAAATTAAAAATAAAAAATAAACAATTAAAAATGAAAAATGAGCTGACGCGAGTGCTTAGCTTTTTCATTTAGTACTCGACAGTCGATATTTATCATTTGTAATTTGTCTCGGAGATATGATATATGATGATGTTTAATTCAAACTCCAATCCGAAATCCGCAATTCGCAATTCGCAATCCGCAATTGAGTGTTTCACACTCATCGAGCTTTTGGTTGTAGTCGCTATTATCGCTGTTCTTGTTGCTATGCTGCTGCCAGCTCTTAATGCTGCTCGTGAAAAGGCGAGGCAGACAGCGTGTAGCTCGAATCTCAGGCAGATCGGTATAGCAATGACGATGTATCAGAATGAATACAACGACTTTTTCGCACCGACTCATCTGAATAACGGAACAAGTCCTTCGCCAGCGTGGGGCAGCACAGGCTGGCATCAGTTATTCGTAAATTTACACTTTACTCAATGGACAATCTTTATGTGCCCCGCTGGGTGGAATTATAACACAAGCTCTTGGCGACATTCCGCGAGCGACCCTTCGCAGACATATTATCAAAAGTTTATCAACTATGGCTATAATATGTTTTACGTTGGCGGATTTCCCGATGAGCCAGCGGGATATCCGTTTTCCCGAACGCCTGCACGATCAAACGATATTGCTCAGCCAAGCGATACGATTATGATGACTGATACGTGGAACGTCGGAAACAACTCACCGTTCTATATTGTGGTGAATTACTTCTCGACATACAGCGGTTACGGTGTCGCTTGGCCTTACCATAGTACGGGGTTAAATATTTTATGGACTGACGGACACACGTCAGGTGTTACAATGAAAGACCCCATAGCTGAATATCCCGTAGCACTGCCTCAATATCTTTGGGACAGGAAGTGAAAATATGCGAAGAGATTGAAGATTGAAAATTGATGATTGATGATTGGGGTCGGAGTTCTCCGCCCTTCGGCGGAGACGAAGATCCGCCCTTTGGCCGAATTGGGGAAGATGAAGAGAGAAGAGTGAAGCGCGAAAAGAGAATAGAGATTGATGATTGACGAAAGAGGTTGAATATTTGATGAAAAGCTATGCTAAATTTTCCGTGCTGATGATTTTCTTGTGCTGCGGTATCATATCAGCAGGTGAGCTTCCCCGAAAAATCAAATCCATTTGGCATTACGGCGGTAATAGTCCGGTTTATACATTATTCGCTGATGTCGGGCTCAATGCAGGCTCGTTTCAATTTTTTCCGTTTAAGAATACTCCCAAAACTGGCATAAACAAAGGCGAACTTGCAAGATGGAAAATTACGGTAAAGCTCGCAAAGAAAAATCACATTATACCTTTCGCTAAACTCTATACCTTCGGCGATTGGACTGCAAAATTGCTTAAACATCGAAGCTATCGGCGTGTTGTAACGGAAACGGGTCAGCGATGCGCACTTACCCCCTGCCCGCTTGAGCGGAAATTCTGGATCGGTATCTGGAAACCTGTTTTCGTTCAAGTAGCAACAGTGTTAAAAGAAGAAAATTGTCCTGGCGGAGTAATGCTTGAAAACGAATCGTACTCTTTCGGTACGATCTATCCCGGCTTTTGGGATATGCGAAAGCGATATTGCTTTTGCGATAACTGTTTTGCAAAATTTCTGAAATCGCAGAAACTACAGCTTGCCCAACTGCCCACCAGAAAGAGCAGAGCGAAATGGATAGATACGCACGGGCTTGCCTGCGAATACGAACAATTTATGGAAAACGAATTTGCCAGCATAATAGCTGAACTGACTCAATCAGCTCGCAAAATTTGGCCTGAATTTTACGTCGGACAATATCCGTATTTTCCACAGTGGTTCTGCGACGGAATAATCAAGGGGTCAGCTGACAAAAATCATCCCTGCCTATTGTTCAGCCACATCGAATATTTCAGCGGATTTACGAAATTATCCGCTCAGCGATTGAAGTATCTTAACGAAAACAATTTTAACGTAAAATATTTAGGCGGGCTGACAATCGGATATTATACACCGAAATTGTTAGCGGAAAAAATAGCGGAGCTTGCGGATAAAACCGATGGCTATTGGCTTTACTGGGGTGGAACTTTGACATCGTCCGATTGGAAAAATCGACTACCAAGCGGGAAGGATTTCAAAAAGCTCTCGTATGAATATCGCCTGCTCGCCCCGCCCGATGAATATTGGAAACAGATAAGGTCTGCAAATCTGCATCGCATACGATA
>WFQY01000113.1 GCA_015486815.1 Phycisphaerae bacterium
GGTATCGATGCACAAACCGATATTATCGGAATATTTCGACCTCTCGATTATCTCAGCTATCTCCTCAAATCTGCCTCCTATACTCGTGCCTGCACCAGCTGTCGTTTCCAACAAAATTTTCATATCCCCGAATTCCGAGAGTACTTCATCGAGAGCTGACACTATCAGCTCGATACCGACATCTACTCCCTGTCCGCGATGATTGCCCGGATGTAAAACATATCTCGATATACCCAAAAGTTTGCACCGCTCGAGCTCTTCGCGAAGCGATCGTATAGATCGGCTGCGAGTTTGAATATTATCACTTGCGAGATTGATAAGATAGCTGCTGTGCGCAATGATATGGAGTATCTCATTTTTTAATTCGTTTTTCGTCCGAAGCCAACGTTCAATCTGCTCCTCATCGACACGAGGCATCTGCCACTGTCTTTGATTTTTGACGAACATTTGAAGACAATTGCAATGTAGCCTATGAGCTATCAGCAACGCATTATGATATCCGCCAGCTATCGAACAATGTGCTCCGAGCAGTAATGTTTGCATAATTCACCCGTTAAATGATATGATTGTAAAGACAAATTTGTTTAGCAGGAAATGGATTTTTGGATATAGAAAAAATTCTGGAACGACAATTTCTCCCGTTTGTTTCATCGCCAAGCCAATACATAGGCTCGGAAATGAACATAGTGCGCAAAGACTGGGCAAGCTGTGATGTACATATCGCATTGTGCTTTCCCGATACTTATAGCGTTGGTAGCTCATCATTGGCGATACAGATAATCTATGGTTTGCTTAATCAAATGACAGGCGTACTGTGCGAACGCGTATTCTGTCCTTGGCCCGATGCGGGCGATAGGATGAGACGATTAAACCTGCCATTATATACGCTCGAATCATATCGAGCGGTTCGTGAGTTCGACATATTAGCGTTTAGCGTGCCTTACGAAATGCTTTATAGCAATATTCCCGAAGTGCTCGACCTTGCGGGCATAGAAATATTTCAATGCGAGCGCACCGAAGATGCCCCGCTTGTAATCGTCGGCGGTTCGCAGGTACATAACCTCGAACCGATAGCGGAGTTTATTGATATTGCTATCATAGGCGAAGCTGAAGCAACCCTCGAAGAATTCATAGCTGAATATCGCAAAGCCAAAAGTGCAAAACTACCACGCGACGAACTACCGAAAGCATTAGCTCAACGATTCGATTGGATTTACGTTCCGAAATTTTATAAACCGCAATATAACTCGGACGGGACGATAACGTCGCTCGAACCGACCGAGCCGAACATTGCATTTCCAATACGTAGAGCGTATGTGAAAAAATTAGACGATGTATTCTATCCGACAGCTCCGATAGTACCGCTTCATCGTCCTATTCACGAGAGAATCAATATCGAAATAATGAGAGGCTGTCCGAATAGCTGTCGATTCTGCCACGAAGGATATACTCGCAAGCCCGTACGTATTCGCTCGCGAAAGAAAATCATCGAGCTGGCAAAGCAAACTGTCGCTAATACCGGTATAACCGAAATATCGCTCAGTAGTCTATCGTCAGCTGACTATCCCGAGCTGGAAGATTTATTCGCAGAACTAAATGCGATATTCGCACCGAAAAATGTCAGTATCGCTTTACCGTCTTTGCGAATCGATAAGCAGCTTAAACTTATCCCTGCGCAGATGAGCACTGTTCGCAAATCTCCGATGACGATAGCTATCGAAGCTGGTTCGGAAAGACTAAGAGAGATAATCAAAAAAAACATCGACCTTGTCAATCTCAAGCCAGCGGTCATAGAAGCATATCGTCTCGGCTGGCGGAGGGTAAAACTTTATTTTATGGTAGGACTTCCGGGCGAAACCGATGACGAGCTCAAACAAATAGTCGAGCTTACCAATCAGATAAGTCAATGGCGTAAGGAAACCGATTCATCGCCAGCGGAAGTTACCGCTTCGATTTCGTTTTTCGTTCCCAAATCGCATACGCCTTTGCAATGGATGGGACAAAAAACGCTTGAATATTATGAGCATGCCCGCAGAACAATTACAGAGTCAGCTTCCAAATATTCACGCAAGCTTAAGTTCAAATTTCACAATGGCTATCGCAGCCAACTCGAAGCCTGCTTTGCGAGAGGTGATAGAAGATTGTCAAAAGTCATCTACGATGCTTGGCGTAACGGTGCAAGATTCGATAGTTGGGACGATACATTCCGATATGAATATTATCAGCGTGCTTTCGAGCGAAACAATTTGGATATGTCGTTTTACGCAAATCGCGATATAGCTTCGGATGAAACTTTACCGTGGGAGCACATACGCGCAGGTTTGGAAAAATCCCGACTGATTGCCCAGCGTCCGCAGATTAGCTAATACCGCTTTTACTAATCAGCTCCGAAACGAAATTGCTGACGATTTGAATTATCTGTTCGCGAGGTTTTTCCTCTTCAACCGCTTGGGTAATCCGGCGGACGATAGCACTGCCGACAATCGCACCGTCCGCTATCGAGCAGACAAGTTTTACCTGCTCGGGCCCTTTTATGCCGAAACCGACAATCACAGGCACACCTGAAATTTCCTTGAGATGTGCAACATTGTCAGCTAAATCTTCGGGCAGTTTGTCCCGCTCGCCCGTTATACCCGCTACCGACATATAATACAAAAATCCTGTTGCGGTCTGAGCGATTTTCCTCTGCCTCTCATAAGGCGAAGTCGGTGCTATCAGCATCGCCAATCGTAAATCGCGCTGAGCTACTTTTTCCGCAATCGTAGGCGCTTCTTCAAGCGAAAGGTCGGGGATAATAAATCCGTCAAAGCCCGCTGACTTCGCTTTGTCCAAAAATTTATCTACGCCTATCTTATATACAATCGAAGCGGAGACCATCGCAACTATCGGAATCGAAATCTCCGCTCGTGCATCAGCTAATCCGCTGAAGATTTTCTCGACCGTAATGCTTTTTTTCAACGCTTCGGTAAATGCGGATTGAATTACAGGCCCATCTGCGACGGGGTCGGTGAACGGAAAGCCAAGCTCGATACCCGCAGCACCTACCCGCTCGAGCTGTTTTATCAATTCCGTCGTAGTCTCCATATCCGGCTGACCCGCTACGAGAAAAGGGAACAGCCCCTTCTTGCCTGTCGATTGCAGCTCCGAAAATTTTTCATCTATTCGATTCATAAAAATAAAAAATTAAAAATAAACAATTCAAAATGTAAAATTAGGATTTCTTCTTCACATTCTTTCTTGCTGTTATTATTGATTTTCCCAATATATTACTCAATTCCAATGCTTCCTGCATAATGTTTTTCATTTTTCTTACAGCTATCAATTCCGAATTTGTTATCAAAGTGAGCCAATATATGGATTCCCGTAATTCTTTTAATGATAGTTTCAACTTATGTATAAAATCCGCA
>WFQY01000114.1 GCA_015486815.1 Phycisphaerae bacterium
ATAAATTCCTGTAGAGTTGTTATGCGCAGAATAGCTAACGATCGAGAGAGTTTGGCATTTTTATAATCATTTCTCACCGGAAAAGGAAAAAAACATCGTCACCATCGTCCCTTGCCGTGAATTTTTACTTGCCAGCTTTGCCCCTATGACAAAAAATTCTCACAACGCAACCGCCTCGCCAAAACACGTTGTTTGCCGCGGGAGTTCCCGAGCCTGCGACGATTGGATTGCTTTTGTTTGGTATAATAGGATTTATCCGCAGAAGATGAAAATGTAGAGTGTAAGCCGTTGACAGTAGGCGGTAGGTTGTAGGGGCAAACCTGCGTGTCTGCCCAAAGGTCAGGGCGAACACATAGGTTCGCCCCTACAGAATTTGACATTTAACATTCGACCCCAATGGGATTTTGCTTTGTTCAACATTTAGCATTCGACATTTTTCATTGGTCATTTAAAATTTGTTTTGGAGTTTTGTCATGGAAAGTCGAAGAAACGGTTTTACACTCATCGAGCTTTTGGTTGTGGTTGCGATTATTGCAGTGCTCGTTTCGATACTTCTGCCAGCGTTATCACGTGCGAGGAAGTCTGCTCAGCAGGTAACCTGTGCTGCGAATCTTCATCAATTGGGATATGGCACGGAGATGTATTTACAAGATAATAACGATATATATTATCCCGACCAGAACAAATGGTATAGTTGGTGGGCATTTATTCATCCCTACGTCGCCGACCTCAACACTGTGATGCACTGTCCAGCGTGGAAGGGTACCGTACACTGGTGGAGCTCGGAAATAGGCTGGGGATACGGATATAATTTCGAATTTTCCGATCAGCCTAAATCCAAGGTCAATCCCTATACGATTATGATCGCTGACGGTTCGTGGCACTGGGGTTCGCTTCGTTACGGGGGATATTCGTGGGCGGGATGGACACACTGGATCGGCATTGAAATATTCAATGATATGGATAATTTTAATGGTTCGATCATGGGCGGAGGGGTATATCCTGTCCACTCGTTAGGTATCAATGCGTTATTTGCTGACGGGTATGGCGAATGGAAGCTGTTTAATGACCTTACCGACTCTCTTTTCATCCCACTGCGAGATTAAATATTAACTTCGATAAAATATTTTTAACTGCGAGGAGAAAACGTTATGAAAACATTACAGAATCTTTTGGTTTGTGCTATCATTTTATCCGTAACAATTATTTGTGAGGGCAAGGGGCTTAGGCCTGAAAATCCGAAGACGTTGGCGAGGCCGATTGCAGTTTATCCGTCAGCTAAGCTACCGCCTATAAGTCAGCCTATGTTTTTCGGATTTTATAATATGCCCTGCACTCGCAAGAAACAAGAAATGGTTCACAAGTGGATTCCGCACTGGAATTTGCTTACGAATGTGAGAGGCAGCAGAAAGCAGAGCATAGAAACGATAGAATACTGCCTGAAACACGGAATATTACCGCTTAATTGGATACAGGGGCCTATGCGTCCGAAATGGAACAGACAGAGTGACTGGATTTATTATTATCTGTCAGCTGCGAGAAATAAGAATTTGATTGGAATTGGCGTTGACGAATGGCAGCCTAACGGAGTAGCAGCGTATGGCGGAACGAAAATCGTTAACTTTGCCGCTGAGGGGCTGAAATGGGCAAAGCAGGAACATCCGAACTTTTATCAGATGGTATTCTGGCGTGGCGAAGACAATATCATCAGTAAACTCGTCAAGCATAGGTATATAGATTTGCTCATCGTTGAAGGATATTCATACGTTTGGATGCGCGATGATTGGTCAATTCAGCCGCCTGGGACGCTTAAGCGAGTCGAACTTGCTCGCAAATGGGGCGCAATCGAGCGAATGATTGTTATGCTCGGGCAGCTTACCAATGTAAAGTGTAAAACCAATCCGAAACTCAAACCGCCTGGCGGAAAAGAATTCGAACAGCAGATACAATATTTCAGAAAACATGCGCCGGAGATGCCGGGAATATCTTTTTACATCGCAGCAAACACGTTCAAGGAACTAAAAGAGAAATTTCAAGCATGCGATAGACTGTTTGTAAAATACTATCTTAAGCCCGCTCCCACGGTTAAAATCTTAAATCCTGCACCGAAAGCTATTGTTAGCGGGCTATGCAAAATCTCCGCTGCTGCAAAACCAAAACAGGCTGACGCTAAAATTATAAAATATCTTTGGTTTGTCGATAACCGATTGATGGCGAAGACGAAAGGTCCGCAGTGGATATGGAATACGAGGCTTGAGCTGCCGGGCGAACATATTATTACCGTTCAGGCAGTCGATAGCTCCTACAATAGAGGGGCGGTTCAGTGTACTGTTACCGTTAAATAACAAGAAATAAGGAATGTATAAAGATGTCAGGTTTGATGCTCAATGAGGATTCTTCGCATTTCTTTGCATCTCGAGAAACGGAGAAGATGACAGTCGAAGGGCTTAAGGAATTGGTAGATCATTATGCCTCGGAGCAAATGAAGGAAATTTTGTTTAACCCCAATTCGATGCGAACGAGTTTTCAAAGTTCCGTTTGGCAGCCTATATGGAAGGGTTACGAACCGGATGGTCCGGACAATCAACCATTTTTTAAGGGAGTGGAAAATGCTGACGCCCTGAAAATCTGCCGTGCATGGGCACATAATGCTTGGCTTTTGCATCGGAAAGGAATCGATCCGTATGAAATATGGATAGATTATACGCGAGAAAAAAATATTTCACCGTGGATTAGTATGCGTATGAATGATGCACATGGAGTCTTTAATCCCGATTTCTTTATGCACTCGGATCTGTGGAAGGAACATCCGGAATATCGGCGAGTAGCTTATCGGAAAGCGATTCGTGTACAAGATGCTGCTTTCGATTACTCTCACCCCGAGGTTCGTGAATATCATCTCAAGCTCGTTCGTGAATATCTGGAACGATATGATATGGATGGCATTGAACTTGACTGGATGAGATTCGGATTTCATTTTCAGCCGGGAAAAGAAGCAGAAGGTAAACAAATCCTTACAATGTTTATGCGGGAAGTCAAAAAATTGGTAGAGCAGGCGTCGCAGCGTCGAGGTAAGCAGATAAAAATCGGTGTGCGTGTTCCGTCACGACCACAGGCGGCACGTGGGCTTGGTATGGATGCTGTCGAATGGGCTCACGAGAAATTAGTTGATGTAATTGTGATTACGCCTTACTGGGCAACGATAGAGACCGATATGCCTGTCGAACTTTGGAAAGAATTGATTGATGATGACAATATTGTTCTTGCCGGTGGATTAGAGCTGTTGCTACATCCCTTTCCCGAAGCAGGATGGGAGGTGTACACCGACGCTGGCTGGATTTTTTATAATACAGCGGAAACTGTTCGGGGAGCAGCTGCTTCGCTGCTGTATCGCGGGGTTGACAGGATTTATCTTTTCAACTATATGGATTCGCAAACGACGATGCCCGACAGAGATGATTATCAGGAGGTTTTGAATCAAGCTGGCGAATTGCAAACTGCTTGTGGTAATTCGAGGCGACACGTAATTACCTATAGTGATACGCATCCTCCGGGACAGCCTATACCAAAAGCCCTGCCCGCTAAATGTAGCGGAAATAAATTAGCTGCGTTTAGGATACATATCGGTCCCAAGCCAACCGCTGGTCAATCACAGGTGATATTGGGGGTTGGCAAAGATGGAAATCTCGACACAGAGAAATTGAATGTATGGGTCAATGGCCAAAAGTGCGAATTCGCTGGTAAGGCGAATGTTGCGGTGCATCCGGTGGTACATAAATCATCAGTCTTTGGCACCCCAAACGGAGTACTTAACGATGGATACAACGTAATAGAAGTGCTTGGCGAAACCGCTGAACCATACGAAATTCTCTGGGCTGAGATTAGAATAGAACCTTCATTGTAAAATAGGAGATATTAACGATGAAATGCAAAGTAGAAAGAAAAATTCACATTAAATCGGAAAATGATAAACCCGTTTCGGTTGTTGCGATGGATTATTGTCCGTCAAGTGTAAATGAGATAATCGAGGTCATCTCGCTCGGTGAGCTTGGCAGTGGTTATCTCTGGCGTCGTTCCGAAGACAATGGTCAAACGTGGAAGACATTCGAGCCTACGGGCATACCAGCGATCCATGAGCCTATAGGCGGAACAAAAGTTATCAGTCATTGGCATAGCGGGCTGTTTGCCGACGACGAGAAAAATCTACTTATTTCGGGTTGGCTTAAAGGGACTATGGATGAATCGATTCCTGCTTATATGGATAGTGAGGGGATAAGTTCACGCAAGATGTATTATCAGATTTCGAGGGATAATGGCAGGAGTTGGGAAGGTCTTTCTCCGATTATCGAGCAGGAATATGATAGGGAAAATTGGCCTGACGGTGTAGGCTGTTATGGGGGGTATGTCGATTTTAATCAGGGTTGCAAGATTGATGACGAGATGGTACTTTTTCCCGCTCAGAAGATGCGATATTTTCCGGAGACCGGAACGATAGAATCCAAAGACGGTGCTTGGTGGATAGCAGCTGGCGTGTTGAAGTGTAAATATGATAATTCACATCTGAGTTGTGAGTTCGGAGAGTGGCTTACTGTTGACAGCAGTAAATCGTCTCGTGGTCTTGATGAGCCGACGTTGGTAAAACTTTCTGACGGAAGAGTTTTGATGATTATGCGTGCGGGCAAGCCAAGCAATGGTGATTTTCCGGGTGTGAAGTTTTATTCCGTTTCCGAAGACGGTGGGATGAGTTGGTCTGAGCCTGCTATATTGACCTACGAAGATGGCAGCCCTATGTATTCACCATCGTCAATGGTGCAGGTTTTTCGATGGAACGCTGGCAATGGTGTTTATCTGATAACCAATATTCTCGATAGCGATGATATAATTCACGGTTGCGATCCGCGTTATCCGATTCAGATAGCTAAAATCAATGAAGAAACGCTATGCGTCGAGAAAAATAGCATTACGGTTATCAAAGACCGCAAACCCGAGCAAGCAGCTAATATTCGATTTTCCAATTTTGTTTGGATCGAGGACAAACAGAGCGGAGCGTTGAGAGTGTATATGACGGCGTGTCCGGGAGATGTCGGCAAAAAGCCCGGCGACAATGTGCCTCTCGATTCGTATGAATACATTATATCGCCTCGCTAAAATAGCACGTAGCAAAAGACAATATTCTGTATGCATAACGAACCGAAAAAGAGATGCAAACAATGAATAAACCGCAAGCTCTGGTTTGTACAGGTAGGTAATAGTGTAAAGAATTTCGAAGTTGCGATAAGGTTTATTATCGTAGCTGGAATGTTCCGATGAAATTTCCGATGCCCTTGGTGTGGTGATTGATTGGAGATAGCGATGAAAATACTTATTACCGGTGCCAGCGGTTTTATAGGGAATGCCCTGGCGAAGTCATTAGCTGATAAGCACGATATAATCTGTATGAGTAGAAAAAATCCGCAGTTAAAGAATTCAAGATGGGTAAAGGGAGACTTCAGCTCATTTGAAGATTTACGTCAGATAGATAACGATGACATTGATGCAGTTGTTCACTTGGCAGCTGTTACCGGTAGTGGCTCGGAAAGAGAATGTTTGCAAGTAAATGTGTTAGGTACACGAAATCTAATGCGATATTTAATAGATAAGGGCTGCAAAAAATTTGTAATGGCCAGTTCGATAGCAGCAGTCGGATTGCAGGATATAAATTTTCGTCCGGTACAAGTTCCGATTCCTGATGAGCATCCGTGTTTGGATTCTTATGGGTATGGTTTTTCGAAATATCTTATGGAAGAAATAACAAAATTCTATTCTCGCCAAAATGCTGATATATCATAAAGGTATATTGCTTGACCAAAAGAGAAGCAGAACGTAAGATATAGTATCCGAAGGGAATGTTATGATAAACGCTGATGTAAACATAATGGGGCTGATAGGACCTTATGAGTGGATTATACCCGCTATTATAGTTCTCTTTTTGCTCTTTGGTGCCAAAAGATTGCCCGAACTCGCACGTTCGCTCGGGAAGGCACTGGTTGAATTCAAAAAAGGTACCAAA